>NZ_BORF01000007.1:0-218634 GCF_018333035.1 Bacillus sp. J41TS8 | reverse complement strand
ACGCGGCGTTGCTCCGTCAGACTTTCGTCCATTGCGGAAGATTCCCTACTGCTGCCTCCCGTAGGAGTCTGGGCCGTGTCTCAGTCCCAGTGTGGCCGATCACCCTCTCAGGTCGGCTACGCATCGTCGCCTTGGTGAGCCGTTACCTCACCAACTAGCTAATGCGCCGCGGGTCCATCTGTAAGTGGTAGCTAAAAGCCACCTTTTATAATTGAACCATGCGGTTCAATCAAGCATCCGGTATTAGCCCCGGTTTCCCGGAGTTATCCCAGTCTTACAGGCAGGTTACCCACGTGTTACTCACCCGTCCGCCGCTAACATCAGGGAGCAAGCTCCCATCTGTCCGCTCGACTTGCATGTATTAGGCACGCCGCCAGCGTTCGTCCTGAGCCAGGATCAAACTCTCCATGAAATAATGGAGCGCAGATTAAGTTCGTCACATCCTGTGACAACATCTGCATGACCTGCATCGTGCAGGCCCCTGACTACGCACATTCGCATGTACGATTTATTTAATGAATTAACAGGTACGTTTTGTCTTGTTTAGTTTTCAAAGATCATTTCCGCCTCTCAAAGAAGCGACTTTACTAATATAACATTCTATCATCTTGAATGTCAACAACTTTTTTTAAAAGATTTTCGAAGTTGTTTTTATAAAGCCTCCTTTTTAGGGGCGGATACTAATATAACATCTATTTTCGTTTTGCACAATAGCTTTTTTAAAAAAATAATAATCAAATGATTCGGACTCAGATGATTCCTGATCATCTCGACCTCCGGCAGTTGACAGCATTTATTTCTTCTTACTGCTTTCTTCTATATAAAAGTATACAGCGGTCTTTAAAAATTGATTTGCTAAAGCTGCACATGTCCAAAGCTTCGAGGATGACATTAAACTCTCCGTTATCAGCTTTTACTTGAATAAAAAGCTCCTCATTCCGGAGCTTTGTAACAGAATATATATTCTTCTCATTTTCATTCACGCTGGTTGGCGGATAAAGATTGTGCAGCCTACCTTTTCAGCTTGGCGGTCGAATGTCTGACAACCAGTTCAGGTTTGTAGACGGTGGAATGTTCAAGCTGATTCGTGTTGCGTCCCTCAACTTTGGCAATCATCCATTTTGCCGCCTCAATCCCCATCTGCATTTTCGGATGAGTGACTGACGTCAGCTTCACTTCAGATGCCTCGCTCAAATGTGAGTTGTCATATCCGACAATCGAAATGTCTTCCGGCACTTTCAAACCGAATTCCCTCACGACATCCAACACCAAAAGCGCTATCTCGTCATTATAGCAGAATATGGCAGTCGGACGATCTGATGAAGAAAGCCGCTTCCTGGCTTCAGCTATCGTTTTTTGTTTTTTGTTCTCTGTTGTGTACGTCACGACCATTTCAGGGTAAAACGACAAGCCGTTTTCTCTGAAAGCACGGATAAATCCTTTCATCCGGTTGGCGCCCTGCATATCGTCCTGTTTAAAGAAACCGAACACTTTTTCATGGCCGAGTTTAATCAAATGCTCAGTGGCGATAAAGCCGCCGTGTTCATCATCCAAAATGAAATGGGGCGGATTTAGCTCCTGATAAAATTGGTTGATCATCAAATACGGAATATGATGTTGTTCAAGCGTCAGATAGTAACTTAAATTCGGGTTAAAGCTTCCTGTTTTCGTCGGCTCCACGATCAACCCAGCAATTTTTTTATCGAGCATATTCACAAGGCATTGTTTTTCTTTTTCAATGTCATTATTGGTGCTCGCGACGACAAGGGTGTATCCTTCGCTGGACAGTGACGATTCGATTCCTCTTATAATAGAAGGAAAAATGTAATCCGAAAGGTAAGTCGTAATAACCCCGATCATCTTATTTCTTTCCCTTCCTTTTTCAGAAAGCTGAAGACGGTGAGAGCAATACGTCCCTGAGCCCTGCTCTCTGTATAAAAGCCCTTCATGAACAAGGTCGCCAATCGCTTGCCGGATCGTGTGCCTGCTTACATCAAATATTTTCATCAATTCGTTTTCCGAATGAATTTTTTCCCCCGGCTTCACTTTGCCTTCATATATCCACGATTTAATTTTATTTTTCACCATGCTGTATTTTGTAGGTTCACTCATCAGATCAACCCTTTACTGATCTTGTACGTACGAATACGTTCTATTATAAAGGAAAAGATGTTTGCATTGCTACATATTGGAGAAATTAAGCAAAATTTTTCGAAAAATCAGCTTGTCGTCCGTTTCTTTTTTTAGTATAGTAGAATATAACTAAATAACTTGATGACCACAAGGGGAGCCTCGAGGCTGAGAGTGAACGACCGTTCTGACCCTTTGAACCTGTTAGTTAACGCTGGCGTAGGGATGTGGCAAAGTCATTTCTAATTGCATCCAAAGCAGTGCGTGGAAAACTTTCCTACTCCTTCCCCGCATTGCTTTTTTTATTGGGAAAGAAGTCCAGTATCCCTTTGTTCATCAAAAGTGAGGGTTATGATGAATCAATCTAAACAACTTGTACAGCTGATTGAAATTGCGTTTATGACAGGAATAGCACTTATACTTGATATGGTGTCCGGAATGTTTTTAAAAATGCCTCAAGGCGGTTCAATCGCCGTCATGATGATTCCGATCTTCCTGATTTCCTTTAGATGGGGGCTGAAGGCAGGGCTGGCAACCGGGTTTTTAGCCGGATTGCTTCAGTTTGTCACTGGAGGATTTTACGTTTATCATCCTCTGCAGCTTCTTCTTGATTATTTTATCGCGCCTACAGCCGCGGGAATCGGCGGTTTTTTTGCCGGATCGATCAGAAATGCTTCAGTCGAGAAACAAAAAGGAAAGATCATTTTCTATGTTACGCTGGCCGTCTTTCTCGGAAGCGGACTGAAATTTCTCGCTCATGTCATCAGCGGCGCTGTCTTTTTTGGAAACTATGCGCCTGAAGGCACTCCGGTATGGATTTATTCCTTGGTATATAATGGAACATATATGCTTCCGTCTTTCATTGTCTGCACAATTGTCCTTTGTTTACTGCTGCTAACCGCGCCAAAACTCTTGGAAAACAGATCAGACATGAGATAGCATAAAAAAACAGCGGACTCGCCTGAGATTCCGCTGTTTTTTTATGATTTAATCAAATCTGCGACCAATATATACCGCTCCGGTGCTGAACCGATAAAGTCAAAAGGATAGCAGGTGGAAACCGTCAATGTTGCTCTCGGCTTTGGTACAATCACCGTCCGGTCATCCGCATCCACGATCCGCACCTTTTTCACTTTGTATGTAAAAGTTCCGTAGGAAGCTTCAACAATTAACTGATCGCCCTTCCCCACTCGGCCGAGTTTTCGGAAAACCGTATCCCGGTGGCCTGATAAAACCGAGTTGTCATCTTCTCCAGGCAGAACGGAACCAGCGAAATGGCCCACGCCTTTTTGCAGCTCGTCTTCATCTGTCCCGTGATATATAGGAATCCTTGCATTGATTTTCGGAATGACAAGATCGCCGATTTTCTCCCCGGTTTCAAATGTTTGATCAATCACCGTTTTTTCTTTTTTCGCCGTCTGAATCGGAGGTTTTTCAGGCTTTTCTTCTTCTTTCATCTGCTGAAATGAAAAAAGAGCGTAGCCGTGCATTAACTTGAACACATTCGTTGTTGTAAAATAAGCGCCGCACACAACCATCACAATAGCTGCGAGCCAGATGATTTTTTTTCGATGTGCCTTAATTTCCTTTCACTCCTTATAAAAACTTCCCATTCTCTACATAATTAGAATGGGAAGTGACATGTTAAGCCGCTTTGCGAAGCCTTCTGATCATGAAGAATCCGCCAAACATCAGAACGGCGCCTAAGATCGACCATTCCGCGTAATGCCCGGCTGTCTTTGGAAGCTTTGCACCTTTAACCGTCTTTTTCACATGAGATGGCTTTGAATCATGTTTGACAGCCGTTTGGGTTTGCTTCACTTTTGACCCTGTATCATGAATTAAATCAGATCCGATCATGTCAGGCGTCATCAATACATCCAAAATGAAGTTGCCTTGCAGATCGTATACTTCCACCAGAAGGCTTGCTCCCTTCAGATCTTCCGCGCTGACAAGCGTTGTCAAAGACACTTCTTTTTTCTTTCCGTCTTTAACAAGATAGTATTTTGTTTTCACTTCAAGCGTCTTCTGAAGATCGTTTAAAATGGATAGCATTTCAGCGATATCCTGAGCTGACAGCTCTGATACAGACTCGAAATCGGCTACCGCTTCAAGACGTTCTCCAAGAGCCATCAAATCATTTTCAAGGTTTGGATTTTTATCGCGCACCTTTCGGAGATGATTCACGAGCCTTTCCCACTCCTGATCATCCACACCCAATTCTTGAAACAGGTTCCCGATCTGAAAATCGTCTTCTTCATATGTCACAGTGAAAAGCGCATCATCCAATTCGTATTCAAACATAAACACGTCGAGAATGTTTTGGCCGCTTTCCATATAGCCATTTTCAACAAAAAGGTCAGCCGCTTCTTTTTCGCTCAATCCGTATTCTTTTAAATAGGATGCCAAAAGTTGATTAGTCAGTCTTTCCCCTAAAAAATCTTTCAACTCTTCCACCGACTCAAAATCTTTTAAACTTTCATCATATGTATCCTGTAAATAAGCTTCCAATTCTTTTTCTGTCATTCCTATTTCTTCAAGATACTCTTGAAGCTCAGCCTGTTTCGGCGCGGCAAAAGCACCAGCTGCCGGCACTAAAACCAGGATGCAGACCAATAGTGACATCAGCCTTTTTTTCATTTCTTATGACCCCCTAAATTTATCTTTCATTTTGATTATAGTGGAAATATTTTTAAAAACATGTATTGTAATTGAAAATCTTTTCGTCTATAATATTTTGTTCTTTTTCCTGTTTAAACAGGCATAATCTTCCCCTCTATTGAATGTAATATAGTAAAGCGAATAGAGGAGGTATGCAAATGAACCCTTACTATATGATGCTCTTATGTTACGTCCTATCGATCATCCACTTTTTAATAGGCTACCGGGAAGCCCTGAAAATAAGCGGAGCTGACGGGCTGGTCAACGGAACCGCAATGATCTCCTGTATTCCGCTTGGCGCGGTTTTCGCTTTTTTCGCGCACTTTTTTTGGAAAATGACGATTTAATTTCAGAAATGAACTTTTCACCGGCGAACTTGCATTTCAGCGTTATTCACAGACGGCAGCAGTTTATGCTATGATTAATAGAACTTCAATTTACAAAAAATTCACAAAGATTGGAGGGAAGAGAATGGCCAAAGCCGTGGCTTCACAAGAAGTCGCCAATATGCTCAACGACTGGTACATACTGATGAAAAAAAGAGACATTTCAGGCTCAATCGAAATGAAAGATGACATAGATAAAGCAATTGAAAAAATGGAAGAAGATCATGACGTTCTACTCTATTATCAAATGCTCGATTTTCGCTTAAGGCTCCTTCTTGAAGATATCTCCCAATCTTCCACCGAAAAATTGGAGGCCATCAGTTTTCAAGACAAAGATCCAAAAAGTACGGACGACAAGCTGAATTATTATTTTTACCTGTTTAAAGGGATTTATGAGGACTACAAGCAAAACCATACAGAAGCGCTCAATTTTTTCAGAATAGCGGAAAAAAGACTGAGCGTCATTCAAAATGAAATTGAAAAAGCTGAATTTCATTATAAAATCGGTGTTTTGTATTACAACTTAAAAGCGACATGGCTGTCGATTCATCACATCAACATTGCCTCCGGCATCTTTCAAGGGTATGACGGGTATGCCAAGCGGGTCATCAACTGCAAAATGCTGATCGGGCTCAATTATATTGACCAATTTAAGTTCTCCGAAAGTGAAGTATTATTAAAAGAAGCGATCGAAAAAACCGAAAAAATCGGCGACCAATACCTTTTACCGTGTACCTACTATAATATGGGCTTTTTGAAGAGTAAGGAAGACAAGCAGGAGGAAGCGCTAAAGTATTACAATAAAGCTTTTGCAATCAAAGATTTTGAAACGAAAGCCAAGTATGCTTACCTTCTTTGCGTTTATGAAAACACAAGGTCTCTTTTCAAAACCAACGCACACAAACAAGCATTTAAATGGATCGAAGTAGGCTTTAAAAAATCCCGCGAAATGAACAGCGAAATTTTCGAATTGAAATTCAAAATTTTATATACATTATATTCTGATACACAGAATAAACTGGAAATAATCAAGGACTATGTTCACCAGTTAGAAAATGAAAAAGCCTGGGTAGATTTGGAGGAATTATTGATGGATGTAGCGAATTACTACAGGCGAGAAAAGTTATATGAAGAAGCCATATACTTTTACATTAAAACAGACAAGGCGAGCAAGCTCGCTGGAAGAGGAGGAGAATAAAATGAAAAAAGTATTATTAACAGCAGTTGTATTAGGCGCAGTTATCAGCTTTTCATTCGTAAACCATGCACCGGAAGCGGCTTCTCAAGGAGATCAGGTACTTCTGGCATCCCGGGGATCAGGAGCATAAAATATTTAAAAAAATACCCATTCAGACATCTTCTGAATGGGTATTTTGCACTTTATATTCATATTCAGGAGGGATCGATATGGGAAAGAAAGTACTGCTGACAGGTTTTGACCCCTTCGGGGGAGAAACGGTCAATCCGTCTTGGGAAGCTGTAAAACGGCTGAACGGAGAAAAAGTCGAAGGCGTCTCTATCGTGGCGGAGCAGATCCCGACCGTTTTTCATCATTCAGCGGCCGTTTTGGAAAAAGCGATCGAAAAGCACCATCCCGATATCGTCATTTGTGTAGGACAAGCAGGCGGCCGGGCTCACATTACTCCAGAACGCATCGCAATCAACATCGATGACGCCCGCATTCCGGATAATGAAAAACGGGAACCGATCGATGAACCGATCGCGGCAGACGGGCCTGCAGCTTACTGGTCCGCGCTTCCTATCAAACTCGTTGTGAAAGAGTTGAGAAAAAACGGAATCCCGGCCTCCGTCTCTAATTCAGCTGGAACATTCGTATGCAACCATCTTTTTTACCAGTTAATGCACCGTATAGACCGCACCTCGGCAAACATCCGCGGAGGGTTCATCCACATTCCGTATCTCCCCGAACAAACAGTCGATAAGCACGAGCCGAGCCTCAGCCTTGAAACGATCGTCGAAGGGCTGAGGCTAGCCGCCGTCGTCTCTGCCCTTCACGAAAAAGACATTCGCGAAACCGGAGGCTCGCTCAGCTGAAACCGAAGCCGCCTCAAGGCGGCTCTCCGGATTCGCACACTTCCGGATTCTTGTACATCCCTGTGTGTTTTTCTTTTAAAAAAGTAAACACTATAAGAAAAACAGATAAAAGGGTGAACACGGATGCAGAAATCTTATGCCGTTTTCGGGCTCGGTCAGTTCGGCGGCAGTCTTGTCAAAGCCTTCCACGCAAAAGGGGCTGAAGTTTTAGGCATCGACAAATCCGAAGAAAAAGTAAACGAATATTCTGCTTATGCAACCTACACCATTTGCGCCAATGCCGTTGATGAAAATACATTGAAACAAATCGGAATACGCAACATCGATCACGCCTTTGTATCATTCGGCGATGACATTGAAGCAAGCATTCTGACTTCGCTTTTGCTGATTGAAATGGGCGTTCCCAAAGTATGGACGAAAGCGCAAAATGACTATCACCAAAAGGTTCTCCATAAAATCGGCGTCCATCGTATCATTCATCCCGAAAAAGATATGGCCAAGCGGATAGCCAGCCATATCACCTCGGAAAAGATGATCGATTTTGTTGAGCTGTCGCCAAATTACAGCATCGTCGAAATTGTGGCAACAAAAAAGCTGGACAAAAGAAGCCTGGGGGATATCGATGTACGCGCCAACTTCGGCTGCAACATCGTCGGCATAAAAAGAGACGGGCATTTCATCATCGCACCGAGCGCTGATGACTTGATATACGAAAACGATATTTTGATTGTGATCGGGCAAAACAAAGATATTGAGACCTTTGAAAAAAAGGGCGATTAACCGTGAAGTTTAAACAGATTCAATTAAGCCCGTCCCAACTGCTCGTGCTGGTGTTTTTATTTTTCATCATATTAGGAACTCTTTTATTGAAGACCCCGGCAGCGACGTCTAAACCCATAGGCTGGATTGATACGCTTTTTACATCGACATCGGCGATGACTGTTACCGGCCTAGCCGTCGTTGATACAGGCACGGATTATACGTTGTTCGGTCAGCTCATGATCCTCGTTCTCATCCAGATCGGGGGACTCGGCATCATGTCATTTGCAGTGCTCATTTTTATCATGCTCGGGAAAAAAATCGGCCTGAAAGAACGGCTGTTGATTCAACAGTCTCTCAATCAAACTTCTTTAGGCGGGATCATTAAGCTCATCAAGAGTTTGTTTATTTACTCCTTCGCAATTGAAATGCTGGCCATGGTCATACTGGCTGTCAAATGGGTTCCTGAATACGGTTTCGCACGCGGCGTCTACTACAGCCTGTTCCACGCGGTTTCCGCCTTTAACAATGCGGGATTTTCCATTTGGCCGGACAGTTTAATACGGTATAAAAGCGATCCGCTCGTCAACTTGGTGATCAGTTTTTTGTTTATCATCGGCGGGATAGGGTTTACCGTATTGTCTGATCTATGGCATAAGCGGAGCTTGAAAAAGTTAAGCCTTCATTCGAAATTGATGATATACGGTACGTTTATCATCAATTTGTCAGCCATGATCTTTATTTTTCTGCTTGAGTATCAAAATCAAAAAACGCTCGGCATGCTTCCGCCAGCTGAAAAACTTTGGGGCGCCTATTTTCAGGCCGTGACCCCGCGAACAGCCGGGTTTAACACGACAGATATCGGAAGCCTGCACGAAAGCACGATCACACTTTTGCTCCTTCTTATGTTTGTCGGAGCGGGGAGCGCATCCACCGGCGGAGGAATCAAGCTGACGACGTTTCTTGTCATTCTCCTGTCGGTTATCACTTTTTTAAAAGGCAAAAAACATATTTCGATAGCAAAAAAAACGCTGAAAGACCAATTGATCATTCGTTCGCTCGCTATTTCGACTATCAGTGTGCTGTTGATTTTAGCGGCTGTCTTTATTTTAAATATGACAGAACCTAAGCCGTTTTTGGCGATTTTGTTTGAAGTCGTATCAGCCTTCGGCACGGTCGGCCTGTCAATGGGGATTACGGCTGACCTGACCCCTGTCGGAAAGATACTGATTATTTTCATTATGTTTCTCGGAAAACTCGGACCGCTCACATTGGCGTTTTCCCTGGCCAGACCTGAACAGGAAAACATCCGCTATTCAAGCGAAGATATTTTGACCGGATAAGGTGCAAACTTTAAAGCGCCTTATGTGTTTTCCCTTTCACGGACGGGACGGTGTTTTTCCTCATGCTTTGCGAGGCCATGAACAAGATAATACCTGAAAAAATGACCGCTCCGCCGATCACCTGCGTCATCATGACGGATTCGTCTAAAATCCAATACGCCAGCGCAACCGCTCCGACAGGTTCAAATAAAATCGCCACAGAAATCATATTTGTGCTCAGCCATTTCAGCACCCAGTTAAACAGCGAGTGGCCGAGCAAAGTCGGAATGACGGCAAGCAGAAAGAAATACCCCCAATCTGACGCAGGATAAGAAAAAAAGGCGGCGCCCGAAAACAGACAGTACAGGCATAAAGTGATGGCGCTGATTCCATACACAATAAACGTGTAAACGGTCAAACTGTGGCGTTTTCTGACATGCTGGCCAAACAGCAAATATGCCGTCACAAGCGCACACGCCAATAGTGCAAGAATGTCGCCGTAGAGCGCCTGGCCGCTTACTTTGAAATCCCCCCAGCTGATGTACGCGCTTCCGCCGATCGCGAGAAGCGCACTGATGATTCCAGCGAACGACACTCTTTCTTTAAATAAAAAGTATGTACCGATAAAAGAAAAAATCGGCTGCAGCGTCACAAGAACAACCGAGCTCGCCACTGAGGTGTATTCAAGCGAACGAAACCATAAAATAAAATGAAATGCCAAAAAGAACCCCGCTGCCGCTGAAAACAGCCAGTCCTTTTTCGAAAAACTCAAGACTTCTTTTCTTTTTCCCCAGAAAAAAGGAAAGATCAGCAAAGCGGAAAAAAAGAGACGATAAAAAGCGATGATTCCAGCGTCAGCCGTTGACAGTCTGACAAAGATGGCGGAGGAAGACACAGCCAGCACCCCGACTACTAATGCGATATACGGGTACAATGTTGTTCTCAAATAAATCCTTCCTTCTATTCATTTTTCTTAAGCATATCCGATGGCGATGCGAAAATCGAGTGTTTTTTGGTTATTTTACCAGCCTGCGATATGGTACAGTAAAAACAGGAGGGGATATGATGAGCATTTTTAATGAAGCGAGAAAAGAACTTTGGAGCGAGATTCAAGGCCTGTCAGACGAAACGCTGAATAAAAGGCCCTCGGAGGACGAATGGAGCATTCAAGAAGTGATCGACCACCTGAAAAAAATCGACCTGATGGCACTTCAAATCCTAAAGGAACAAATCAAGCATGCACCGGTCAAAACAATCGAAGATAAACCGGTGCATCAGTCGGAAGACAGAAGCTCCAAACGAAAGGCGCCCCCATATGCAGAGCCTGAAAGAAAAACGGCGGATGCTTTAACCCTCAAAGCTGAGCTCGACAATGTCAGAACACAATTAACTTCAGTCATCGCCGCCTTTCATGATGAAGATTTTCAAAGGGTGCTGCCGCATCCGGTTTTCGAAGAGCTTACGGTCAGACAGTGGCTCGACTTCATCGGCCATCATGAAAGAAGACATATTAAACAGATCAAGGAAATCAAACAGAAACTATTATAATACACGGAAAGCCCCGGCTTTAGAGGCCCGGGGCTTTTCATCCGCTCAGGCAAACGACCTGGCGTCTTTCGTGGCAGCAGGCGAATACGCCCACACTTCTGCCTGGTCGCCTTGATGGATCAAGCCGGGGCGTTCGACGACGCAGACGATTCCCCTTCTTCCGATCGCATGGCGCACAAAGCGCGAAGCAAGCTTCGGTTTGTCGGGAAACTGCTCCTGAATGACTTCTCCGGGCTGAATGCACGGCTCGTTCTCACCCTCGCTCAACAGAGAGGCGCCGCTTGGAAAAACGATTCTGCTTCCTTCTCTTAATGAAGTTAAATCAGGCAGTCCGCTTAATGCGATATTAGCCCCGAGCCATTCCGGAAGGACCGCAGGAACGTTCAGCCGTCCGGCAATCTCAAGACACTCTTCGACCGAGACAATTGAAATCTGCCTCCTGTTGAAAATCTCCGTCCCTCTTTTATACATCGGCTCCCTTGCTCCCGCTTTTTTCGTCAGTCCAAAATGCAGATCACCCGGTATTCCCCCATAATCAATCACAATCTTTTCTTGTTTCTCTGTCACAAATGACGGTGTGTCCGCTATGTATACGTTCTCTGCAACAGCCGTGTGCTTTTTCCACATTCAACCCATCCCCTTTTTTCAAGATGTGATTTATTTTACAATGCATCCCTTTTTTTCTCAAATTGAGAAAGCCCGCTGTGCGTTCACACAGCGGGATTCATGCATTTCTTTATACAGTTTTCGGGGTTAGATTAAAGCAGCGTTTGTAAATCCAATTGTACGCTTTTTCGTTCAGGTCTCTCGGGTTTCCGACCGTTTGCGGATCTTTCATCGCTTCTTTTGAAAGGCGGTCGATCATGTCAGGTGATACGCCTTGCTCTTCAAGACTAGGAATCTCCAAGTCTTCCACAAGCTGATACATCCAGTTCACTGCAGCTTTAGCCGCTTCCACTGTAGACATGCCGCTTGTGTCAATGCCGAACGCTTTTGCAATGCGGGCAAATTTTTCAGGGTAGCCTTTCCAGTTGTATTCCATTACAGGACCCATCATCGCCGCCACACATTGGCCGTGCGCGACAGGAATGATTCCTCCGAGCGTCTGGCTCATCGCGTGAGCAGCGCCTGCAGATTCGCTTCCGTAAGAAAGGCCTGCAAGCATAGCCGCCTGCGCCATGCCGTATCTCGCTTCAAGATCTTCCCCATCGGCAAACGCTCTGCGGATGTAATGTGCGCCGTATTCGATGGCAAGAAGGGCCACCGCGTCAGTTATCGGCTGAGCAAATTTCATCGTATAGCACTCGATGGCGTGAGCCAAAGCGTCAACGCCGGTCATCGCTGTGACGTGCGGAGGCATTGATACATGCAATTCAGGATCGATAACTGTCAAGTGAGCAGCAATCAGCGGGCCGCCCGTATTGAATTTAAATTCACGCTCTTCATCTGTGATAACCGCCCATTGTGTAACTTCTGAGCCGGTTCCGGCAGTCGTCGGGATCGTTGTAAGCGGAGGAATCCGGTTTTCAAGAGGCTTCTTTCCTTCTGCCGCTTCATAGTCAAGAACCGAGCCTTCATGAGTGGCTTCGACTCCGATCGCTTTCGCCGTATCCATTGAGCTTCCGCCGCCGACTGCTACAAGGCCGTCGCAATTTTCTTCAGCATACAGTTTGGAACCTTCAGCGACAAGACGGACAGGCGGATTCGGCTCGACTTTATTAAAGACGACAACTTCAACGCCTGCTTCCTGAAGGGATTCAACGACCGGGTTTGTTACACCTGCTTTGTAGATGCCGGGGTCTGTGACAAGCAGTGCTTTTGAAACGCCAAGTTTTTTCACTTCTTCACCCACATGTTTAACGGCTCCGATTCCGTGCTTAATGACGGTCGGGATTTCAAACGTGTGGAATTTGTTCATCGCTTCTACTTTCATATTTAAAGTCATGAATAATCTCCTCCTTCTTATGCTTTAAACCAATTGACAGCCGCCGGTTTCGTATTGCGGTAGACGTGCTTCACTTCTGTGTATTCTTCAAGGCCCATGCGGCCAAGTTCGCGGCCGATGCCTGATTGCTTGTAACCTCCCCAAGGCGCTTGTGCGAAATAAGGGTGGAAGTCATTGATCCAGACGGTTCCCATGCGCAGTTTGGCAGCGACGCGTTCCGCTTTTTCGATGTCTTTTGACCAAACGGCGCCGGCAAGGCCGTAAATCGTATCGTTTGCAAGTGAGACAACTTCTTCTTCTGTTTTGAATGTTTCAACTGTTAATACAGGACCGAATACTTCTTCCTGAACGATTCTCATATCTGATGTACAGCCCGAGAAGATTGTCGGCAGATAGAAGAATCCATTTGCAAGTTCAGGGTCCTCCGGACGCTTTCCGCCTGTTTCCAGCTTGGCGCCTTCTTGCAGGCCAATTTCTACATATTTTTCAATTTTGCTGCGGTGCTCAGCTGAAATGAGCGGACCGCTCTGTGTCTCCTCGTGGAATCCGTTGCCAAGTTTGATTTTTTTCGCACGCTTGACAAGCTCTGCGACAAACTCGTCATGAATGGATTCTTCAACGAGAAGACGAGCACCCGCGGAGCAAACCTGTCCTGCGTGGAAGAATACCGCATTCAGCGCCTGGTCAACCGCTACGTCAAAATCTGCGTCTTTAAACACAATATTCGGATTTTTTCCGCCAAGCTCAAGCGCAATTTTTTTCACATTCGTACTTGCAGCCTGCATGATTTTCTTTCCGGTTTCAATTCCGCCGGTGAAGGAAATTAAGTCGACGTCTGTATTTCTGGCAAGTTCATCGCCGACAGTGGCTCCGGGGCCGAGAACAAGGTTGGCAACCCCTTTAGGCACACCGGCTTCTTCCATCAGCTTGAAGATCTTAATGGTTGTCAGCGGTGTGATTTCACTTGGTTTGACAACGATCGTGTTGCCCGCTGCCAAAGCCGGAGCGATTTTCCAGCTAGCCTGCAGAAGCGGATAGTTCCATGGTGTGATCTGCCCGCAGACACCGACCGGCTCCCTGACAATTTCGCTTTTAGAATCGGGAATCGGTGAAGAAATGACTTCTCCGCCATCTTTATCCGCAAGCCCTGCATAATATTGAAATACGTTTGCAATATCATCCATATCGGCTCTGCTTTCTTCAAGCGTCTTGCCGGTGTCAAGCGATTCAAGCTCTGCCAGCTCTTCGTGGTCGCGTCTGATCAGTTCGGCGATCTTTAATACGATGTTGCCTCGTTCAAGACCCGGCGTATTCGCCCACTCGCCGTCGTCAAAGGCGCGGCGCGCTGCGGCAATCGCCCGAACAGCGTCTTCTCTGTCTCCTTCACTGACGGTTTCAATATGCTCTTGATTGTAAGGGTTGATAATTTGGCGGGTTTCGCCTTTTTTGGCGCCCACCCACTTTCCGTCAATGAAAAGTGTTTGACTCATAAAAGCAGCCTCCTCATTACGCAAAGTTTGTTAAATAAAAATTTAACGTTTTGAACACTTTGAATTTATCATGTGCCATTTTTTGTGTCAAAGAAAATCAGGCTGATTATTTTTTTGAATTTTATATGAACGCAGTACTCACACGGGCTGAGGCCATTTGAAAAAAAATTTTGATTTTGACATTTGAATTTCTTTCGTTAAGATAAAGAACATACAGAAATAACTTAACAAACTT
This sequence comes from Bacillus sp. J41TS8, assembly GCF_018333035.1. NCBI lineage: Bacteria > Bacillati > Bacillota > Bacilli > Caryophanales > Bacillaceae > Bacillus > Bacillus sp. J41TS8. Next base: position 204,103 of record NZ_BORF01000007.1, on the reverse strand, counting down.
AACGCGGATTTCAGATTAATCCCCGTTTTTCCGGGGCATTGAATCTGCAATGCTGATGTTCCGCTCCTGTGAAAGGAGGCAAGTAATGGACAATCCCCGTGATCTTTCAGCAAAAGAAGCGATCGCACAGGCAAAAGATCTTGTCATTGATTCAATCGCAGAAACGATGGATCTGTACGGCATTACCCGGAGTGCGGGTATTTTGTACGGAACCATGTACCTTTCGGATGAAATGACACTGGACGAAATGCGGGAAGAACTGCAAATGAGCAAGCCCAGCATGAGCACAAGCGTAAAAAAACTCCAAGACTTAAACGTCGTCAAAAAGACATTCCATAGAGGAAGAAGAAAACACAGCTTTGTTGCTGAAAAGGATTTCTTCAAATTTTTCACAAGCTTTTTCCCGCAAAAATGGGAAAGGGAAGTCAAAGTGAATCTCATGGCCATTCAAGACGCTCAAAAAGCATTGGAGGACATCGTCGAAAGCGATGGGCTTGACGAAAGTATAAAAGAAGAAGCGAGAACTCTTTATGACCAGTTGGAACAGTCAAAACCGTATTATGACTGGCTGCTGAGACTCGCGAAATCTGTCCAGTCCGGAGAGATTTTTGAGTTTATACCGATTGATAACAAGGAATAAAAAGGTTTTATCCGCTCTGAAGTCAGCAGTTTGCATACTTCCCAGAGTGGCGCAAAACCTTTTTTCACATTTTAATTTCAAGAAAATTCGAAAAATTATTACCGGAGGCGATGTGCATACATGAATTATGCTGAGAAGAAAAAAAGCTGGATCAAATTAGGTATTTTTGTGTTGTTTGCGGGAGGCTTACTCGCGTATATCGGCATTTCGAATGCAGACATTCATTGGGGCGGCTTTATCTCGATGATGATATTCTTTGCTTTCACCTATTATTTAGGCGCTTTTTACGCAGCAAAGAAATCAAATTCTTTTTCTGATATGATCGTGGCAAAAAGGAGCATGCCGTTTTTCGTCGGAATGGTGACGATGGCCGCAACATGGGTCGGCGGCGGATATATTAACGGAACGGCCGAATCGGCTTACAGCGACGGTCTCATCTGGGCCCAGGCACCCTGGGGCTACGCATTAAGCCTGATTATCGGCGGTATTTTCTTCGCCAGAAAAATGCGCCGTCATCAATTTATGACCATTATCGATCCTCTCGAACAGCGCTTCGGTAAGCGGATGGCCGGTGTTTTATATATACCGGCGCTGTTAGGAGAATTGTTTTGGAGCGCCGCGATCTTAACGGCATTGGGCACGACTTTCGGAATGATTCTGAATATCGATTTCCAAACGTCGATTATTCTTTCGGCGATGATCGCCATCGCTTATACGGTGGCCGGAGGCATGTGGGCAGTCGCTTTCACAGATGTCTTCCAAATGATCATCATTTTGCTCGGGCTGTTTTTAGTCGTCCCATTTGTGTTGTCAAATGTCGGTTCATTCGATATCGTATGGGCAAATTACAGGCACGATTTCGGAAGCAGCGCCAATCTGTTTCCGCCGTTGGACGGCTGGAAAAATCCTGAATGGGGAAACCTGTTTTGGAACTGGTGGGATAATGCGCTCCTCTTAATTTTCGGTGGTATCGCATGGCAGGTGTACTTTCAGCGCGTTCTTTCGGCAAAATCGGAAAACGCCGCCATGTGGCAGTCGATTATTGCCGGAGTGATCTGTATCATTGCCGCCATTCCGTGCGTGATCATCGGAGCTGCCGGAAACAGTGCGGATTGGAGCCTGTTCGGAGCGAGCGCTCCGGATAACCCGGCGATGATTTTGCCGCAAACGCTTGCGTATTTAACGCCCGGAATTATCGCTGGCATCGGTTTGGGTGCAATTGCAGCTGCCGTTATGTCAAGCATGGACTCATCGATTCTATCGGCATCATCAATGGCCGCATGGAATATTTACCGTCCGCTGATCAAGCCGAAGGCCACCCAAAAACAGCTGCAAAAAGTCGTCAAACGCTCAATCATTTTGTTCGGCGCGGGAGCAGCGATCATCGCGCTGAATGTCAAAAGCGTTTATACTTTATGGTATTTGGCATCGGATTTAGTTTATTGCATTCTTTTTCCCCAGTTAACAATGGCCCTCTTTTATAAAAGAGCAAACCTGTACGGGTCAATTTCCGGATTTGCAGTTGCGGTCATTCTGAGGCTGGGCGGCGGTGAACCCGCATTCGGCATCCCGCCGCTTCTGCCGTATCCGATGATTGAAGACGGCACAGTCCTCTTTCCTTTCCGGACGCTGGCTGCGGTTACAGCATTTATGACGATCTTCGCTGTGTCCGAATTGACGCAGCGCAAATGCCCTCCTAAACAGCTTGTACTCCCCCAAGAAAAACAGAAAGACGATCGCGCGGCTTAAAATAGGAAAAACGCCCGGCCCCGGGCGTTTTTCTTGATTCGTGTTTAATTTTTCACGGCATGAATGTAGTGAATCGTTTCAAAGGCTGACAGATCATCTTTTCGATTTTTAAAATAACGCTCTTGAATATCCGACGGTGACAAATGCTCATAAACGAGCAGTCCGGATTGCTCCAGCATATGCTGGATTTCCTGATACGAATAGCATGACTTCATCGGTTCTCCGCCTGCCGCTGCCATTTTCACCATATTTTCCACCCTGTTGGAGAAACCTTTTTCTTTGAACAGGTTTTCATCCGCATAATCAAAAACGATCGAACTCCCTGAAGGAAGATCAGCCATTAATTGTCTCAGCAATTTTTCGGTTTCTTCCTTTGTTAAGTAGTAGGAAACGCCCAAAAAGCTAAAGAACGTTTTTTTGTTAAAATGAAAACCCTTATCAGCCAATTCTTGATAAGAAAATGCCTTGGCAAAGTCCAAAGGAATAAAATGAAGATGGGCCGGGATGTGAAAACCGGCTTTCTCCAGCCTTTCCTTTTTCCATTTTTGTGTCGCCGGATGGTCAATTTCAAAGATATCAATTTTGCCTTTTAACTCTAGGTTCCGAAAACAAAAAGTATCCAGCCCTGCCCCAAGAATCACGTATTGTTCTGCTCCAAACCGAATCTCATGGTGCAGCACGCTTTCGCAATATGCGGCACGCGCGAGCGGCGTCGGAGAGAGCTGAATTTGTGTGACCCATTTTAATATTTCTTCATCGTCTCCCTCGTATTTTTCCGCTATATCTTTGTTGAAGAACTGTATACCTTGAATGAAACTGTTTTTAATATCAGAAAATTCTTGTTGGGAAATGAGCGTTTTGGCTAGATTGTCATCAAAAATTTTTGGTTCATCATATTGGCTGTGATAAGCTCTGCCAAAAGCCGAAATAAGAGACGTTACACTCGATTCATCTTTTTTCATGTCGTACACTCCTTCATCAAACGCAAAAAAATAGGATTCTCCCGGCCAGGAGAATCCTATTATACACACCAATATTCAATTAGTAAATTATAGCATAAATAAATTTTTTTGTCAAGAATTTTCACTTTTCCTATTTTATCAATGATCGAGAAAACAGCCTGTGAGTATGGGAAAACTACACGTATAACAGCGGGGTCGACTTTTTAAAAATCTTGCCGTCTCTTATATAAAAACGGGGGACGCGCCAGCTTATTGTAGATACCACTTCATAATTGATCGTATCAAGCATTTCCGCAACTTCATCAACGGAAATTTCAGCTCCCTTTTGCCGGCCGTAAATCACGACTTCCTCTCCTTGTTTACCTTCGCTCTCTCCCAGACTGACCATTATCATGTCCATTGTTACTCTTCCCGCCACCGGCACCCGTCTTCCGCGGTGTAGAATAAATCCGCGATTGGAAAGTTCACGGGAATAACCGTCAGCATAGCCGACCGGAATCGTGGCAATCACTTCCCCGCGCTCCGCAACATATGTAGCCCCATAACTAACGGTCCGCGGTTCTGTCAACATGGTTTTCACATAAGCGATGCGCGCCTTCAAGCTTAGTGCAGGCACAAGCTTAACGAGATTGAGCTGCCTGATATAATCGGAAGGATATAATCCATACATTCCGATACCTAAGCGAATCATATCAGCGCTGAATTCCGGAAAAGCGATCGCCGCGGCCGTGTTGTTCATATGCACCGTAGGCAGCTTAAAGCCTTGTTCTTTCAGAAAGCGAAGAAAGCTGATAAACTTTTCGTGTTGAATCATGGTTAGCTCAGTATCCGGTTCGTCAGCTGTGGAAAAATGCGTAAAAATCCCTTCCCATCTGAGGTTTTCACTTGCCGCCAGCGCTTCCACAATTGCTAAAAGCCTTTCTTTTGTGCGTACACCTAAACGCCCCATGCCGGTATCCACATTGATATGAACAGACAGCCGGTCAGGGGTTGCTTCTGTTTCCAATATCTCGTTCGCTTCTTTAATCCAGTCAACTTGAAATGCTGATAACGATATATTCCAAGCTGCCGCTTCTTTCACACAGCTAAGCGGGGTGAAACCGAGCACAAGGATCGGTGCGTCAATCCCCGCTTTTCGCAAAACGACCGCTTCCTCCACCGAGGCAACGGCGAGCTCACTCGCGCCGTTTTCCAGTGCATGGCGTGCCACTTCCACCGAGCCGTGACCATAAGCGTTTGCTTTTACGACAGCCATAATCTTGCTCCTCTTCGGAATATGCCGCCGAAATGCGCGCAAATTTTTTTTAATCGCATCAAGGTTTACCTCTACCCAGACTTCCCGGCAAAGCTTTTTCATCAACGCTCCCTTCTTTCTTGTCACATAGTATTCATTCATGTAGCCGTTCGAAAATTGCCCGGATGCTTTCTATCTCATTCTTATTCAGCTTCGGGCGAAATCATTCAGTCAGTAATCGTTAGCGGTGGAAGGCAAACAGCAGAAGACCGTGCCGTGCAGACTTTAAATCGAAGGTTTTCTTCTGCTGCCAAAGGAAATGCAAATCTGTCCATCTAGTTTTTTTAAAAGCGTCTTAATAAGGCTCCGATTTTTTTCGATTTGATATATTTTAAGCGTCCCTGTCATAAATTTCGGTATACACGACCTGTGAAGGGAGCTTTTTACATGAAAAGAACAGCCGGGACTCCAGCTTGGTACAATCGCGTGCCTCATCCAATAAGACACGATGGTGCGGGCGCGACCGATTTTGGGCCCCGCGACGTGATGCGGGATTTAGAGAATCCCGACATGTTCGTTCCTCCAAAAACAGATGCCGGAGCAATCCCCAATTTAAAGTTTTCTTTTTCAGACACACATATGCAGTTAAATCATGGCGGCTGGTCGCGCGAAATAACTGTCCGGGAGCTGCCGGTATCAACGACGATTGCCGGCGTCAACATGCGGCTGACGCCAGGCGGGGTGCGCGAGCTGCATTGGCATAAGCAATCGGAATGGGCTTACATGATTTTGGGCCATGCGCGCATTACCGCCGTCGATCAGGACGGCCGAAACTTTATCGCCGATGTCGGCCCCGGGGATTTGTGGTTCTTTCCCGCTGGAATACCGCACTCGATTCAAGGGCTTGAGGATGGCTGCGAATTTCTCCTCGTTTTTGACGACGGGAACTTCTCCGAGTTCGATACCTTCACGATTACAGATTGGTTCGCACACACACCGAAAGATATTCTGGCCGCGAATTTCGGTGTACACGAAAGCGCCTTCGCCCGCATCCCCGACAAACAGCGATACATCTTCCAAGCAAAAGCGCCGGGACCGCTCGAAAACCAAAAAGTGCCCGACCCGTATGGAACCGTACCAAAAAGCTTCGCTTACAGGTTGTTTGCACAAAAACCTATCGTAACACCCGGCGGAACGGTGCGAATTGTTGATTCTTCAAACTTTCCAATTTCGACAACGATCGCCGCCGCACTCGTCGAAGTCAAGCCCGGCGGAATGAGGGAAATGCATTGGCACCCGAACAACGATGAATGGCAGTACTATATCACAGGAACCGGGCGAATGACAGTATTTGCGGCAAACGGGACTGCCCGTACCTTTAATTACCGGGCGGGGGATGTCGGATATGTCCCGTTTGCCATGGGACATTACATTCAAAATACAGGCAGCGAAAGCCTGTGGTTTTTAGAAATATTCAAAAGCAGCCGCTTTGCAGACATTTCATTAAATCAGTGGATGGCGCTGACTCCAAGAGAGCTGATTGAAGAGCATTTGCATGTAGGACCGGAGCTGATGAACGCTCTGCGAAAAGAAAAATGGCCAGTCGTCAAATACCGTACAGACAGATAGGCCATCACCCCGCAAAAATGGATCGCGTAAAAAAGGCAACAAAAAAACCCTTGAATCTTCAAGGGTTTTAAAGATGGAGCATAGCGGGCTCGAACCGCTGACCTCTACACTGCCAGTGTAGCGCTCTCCCAGCTGAGCTAATGCCCCGTATATTTAAGACATGATTTATTATAGATGGATTTTTGGAGAAAAGCAAGTGGTTTTTGATGTGAAAAAGAAAATGCTCTGTCAGCCGGCATTTTCTTTTTCACCTAGACAAGCGCTATTGCTTTGATTTTTCAAAACAGAACTGAGTGAACCTTTCAGACAAATCCAGAATGTCATCTATCCTAGCCAAGGCAGTGATCCATTCTTCCGGGATGCTTTCCATTTGATCATACATTCCAGCCATTGTACCTGTAATAAAGGCAATTGTATCTGTGTCTTCCCCCAGGTTCACTGCTTCCAATACAGCATCAGAATAACGGTCTGAATTGAGGAAACACCACAATGCCGCTTCTAAAGAGTGCACAACATAGCCGTCTGACATGATGTTTTCTCTTTTAACACTCGCAATGTCATCATTAAGTATCCTCTTATACGAAGAAAACTCATTTTCATACTCGGTTCCTCTCAAATTCTCCACACAAGAATGGACTGCTTGTTTATATGCCTCTTTAGGGGAATGATCAAACAAGTTTATTAAGAATTCTATATAAATGATACATCCCAGCGTAGATCGGGGATGACGATGTGTAATAAATGCCCACCTTTCGATCTCAGCTTGTCTTTTTGAAAAATCGGATTCGTTCCATAGCATAAAAGCCAACGGAGATATTCTCATCAATGCTCCGTTTCCATTATCAAACTCAGACGCTCCGCCGCATTGTTCAATTGGAACGCCCCTTTTGAAGCGCTCGATTGCATCATCAGTCGCTCTGCCAATATCAAACATGCTGCCGTATGGAGTCCAGTACCCTTCCCGATACGCAGCAAACTTTTTCATCAATTCGGTCTCATCTTTTTTTTCGATCAGATTCTCCATTAAACACAAAGTGAGTGATGTATCATCTGACCATGTCCCAGGCGGTTGATTATAAGTCCCGTACCCTATCATTCCAGTGATATTTAAGTTTCTAGCTTTAAATTCCACAGGGACGCCCAGCGCATCACCGATAACCCCGCCAAGGATAGTGGAGTACAGTCTTTTTTTAAATTGTGAGATATGGTTATCATCGTTCCACTGAAACGATATTATTCTTCTTTTCATTTGGCACACCCGCTTTGTTGATTCATCTTGAAAACGCATGGAGATCGATTTCCATGCGTTTTAGTTTTAAATCATATTCATTTAAAAATAATTATACATCAAATATTATTTTCCTAAAATCAATCTTCTTATCTTCTCTTCAAACTGCATACTTATATTGAAATCGTTTTTCCATAGATTTAAAAGAGAGATAACTTCTTTTAATTTCAAGGAAAAGTTATACAATACAAGAAATGCACTTGGAGCTTCTCTATCTTTAATTAAATAAACTTTTTTGAAGTCAGGAGTCATATAAAAAATATTATATAATCCATTTTTTGTTTGTTCTAAGTTAACAGAAATCTTTTTTTCTTTAAAAATTGAAAAATAATTCTCACCAATTTTCAAATCTAATAAGTTATTTAAAGATTTTATTTCATTATCTTCTAACTCTAATATTTTATCTTGTGTTTCAATATCTCGAATACGATCACCTAAAATTGAAACCGCATAAATACCGAGTGCACAAATTCCCTCTTCTTTATTATCAAATTGCTCTTTAATAAATTCATTCCCTCTTTGATTTAATATTAAATAATATATATTGTTTTCCGTGTTTTCTTGAAGTTCAACAAATGTTTCTTGATAAATACAGTTATTAAACTTTTGATAAACCCCTATTTTATTTTCTTCAGCATGACTTATAACCGCATAATCCTCACCAAGGTTTTCCTTCAACAAATTATGCATTTCTAAAGACCACCTTTTGTAATTGAAACTTCTTTTATATAACCTTTATCTATTGTATCATTGTGATATTTAAGAATAGTGTAATCTTTACTCTCTGTCTCCATAACCTTATGTAGTTTCAATTAAAATCGACCATCTATAATAGATAGATGGTCGATTAAAATTTCATTATAAAAGAAAAGTACTTATGTCTCCTTCAGAGAAATTATTTGCTATTCCTTCAGTTTCCAACAAGTTTTTCACTTTATTTTCAAATTGATAAAGCAAATAGACTTTTTTGAACGCAATAAACAGTGCTCTTTGATTTTGGATTGCTACTGTAGATTGAATCACATTACCTTTATTGTTGACAAAAGAGACAATCGAACTTGCTTCGTCTTCCATCTCTAGCATAATCGCTCTATTTTTTACTTGTGATTGTCCCAAAGCAAATAAAGAAGCAGGGATCCCTAATATAGACATGGCTTGAAAAAGCTTACTTTGATCAAATGTAGGTCCACCTATATCCAACTCTTCATGTTCCATCACAAAAAGCTGAAACTTTTCTAAAAAATAAAAAGAAGATAACCTATCCAGAAAAAAGTGTTTTGCCCCTTCAACTTCATTGTAAAATTCTTTTGTTATTTCCAAATAAGGGTTATTTTGTCTTTCAACCATAAACAAACCATAAACCCATTTATCTTTGTCGTTCTTCAATATATAAAAATTTTCATACGGAGCAACATTCTCTTTAATGCAACTATCTTCAAGAGTAGTTGATTTCCCCAGCTTATTCAAAATTTTATGAGCTTGATTAATATTCACTGAAAGTCCACCACATTTATTTTAATAAACTTTGTCAATGAGCTACGGTCGTTGAGCTTGTCTTTTGCTTTCAGTCGCATGCGTTTTTGATTATATCTCATTTGAGTCATACAGCAACTCTTAGCTTATTTCTTCTCCTTTCTAAATGCTATCTCGGAACATCTGCCCACATTCCAGTAGATCTGTCACCATTATGAATAGTTATATTGTGTATTCCAAAAGGTACTAACTCCATTTTACCTGGCACTTCAGTATGGTGCCATGTCATACCTTCTGGTCTTCCTCCAATTGCGTTATCTAGCCATTCAAATTTTGCCTCGTCAGACTTTAACCAGAGACTTTCTGGTAAATCTTTAGTCTTTACCACAAGTCCAGCACCCTTGAAATCTGCAAAACCAATACCTCCTTTTAATAGGTTAGTTTAACATTTAAATAAGTTAATTTTTTCTCACTAGAACTCATATTTTGTGCTACACTTCTTATTTGTTCATCCACTATGTCTATTCTATATTTCCATTGAGATCTGAGGGAAGAATTTATTTTTCCTTCTACCAGCTATATTACACAAAAAAGCACCCGTTGTTTTTAACAACAAAGTGCCTTATAGTAACGTACAGAAAGCATTCCACTTAAAGTTTAGCCTAAAGTTGCACAGAAAGCTTCTTCATCTCACTATGTTCCTCAAGTATCCATTATTTAATATCATATTTTTCTTTAATCTTCATTAATAATTCTTCAATAAGCTCTTTCTTCTCAGGATTTCTTTCTATATAAAAATTACACGCAGTACTTATATACTGATACAATTCATCATAACTCACAATATCGTAATCATCGTCACCGTCGCCAGAATAAAATAAAACTTTATTTTGTCCAAAGTATTCCTCTTCATCTTGTTCATATTCATCTGAATAAATTATTCCATTATACTCACGGCGCTCTCCCTCTTTATTTTTAAATTCTTCTAAATGCTGTAGAAAGTTACGTCCATTTACATAAAGATTCAAAACATCTATAACTGCCTCTTTAGTCAAATTATTCTGTTTCATCATCTCAATAAATTCTTCATATACGTTCATACTAATCCACCCATTCTAATACTGGATAAGCATTTTCTATCTCACCAGTTTCTGAATTCATAATGCCTTCAAATTTTAATTTTTTTCCATTATATTCTGTTTGTCCTTGTATTTTTATCTTCTTTTGTTTTAATAGAGGAATTTCTCTTTTATTGCTTAATCCTTCGTCCATTGCCTTTTTACTTAAATTTATTATTTCATCATCCGAAATAATCTTTGGATCATACACTGTCTTTTTATACATTTTGTCTTTATTAGGTATTACTTTGTATTCACCTGTTCCATTTTTTCCGGTATAGTCCATTTTTTCGTACTTCACTTTATATTCAATATCAAAAACTCCTTCTATACTTGGATGTTCTTTCTTAACAACAGTTTCCAACTCATACTTGTTAGAATTACTATCAAAATAATTCTTAAACTCATCATAATTATGTCCACCACTAACACCATTACGTTCAGTAAACTTTTTAACGGGTCCTGTCGTGTGTTCGACATAGTAATCTTCTTTATATTTAAGGTTTGTCGTACCTTTAGAAACACTCTTCCCAGCCTCAATCTCCTTCTCAACCCGCTGAATCGAATCCTGCATCTTCGCTTTCGACGCTTTATGGGCGTCGTTGACGTGGGCGGAGTAATTGGACCCTTTTCGGACGAGGGTGCCGCCGGCTCCTGCTTCTGCACCGCGGGCAATATCGCTCAAAGCGTCGGCGCTTTTGGCGAATTGTTTTTTGATGGCGAAGCCTGCGTCGTTGAGTCGGTCTTGAGCTTTCAGCCCATTCACCTTCATGCGGTTCGCCCAGATGTTTTTGCTGTCTTTAAAAGATTGTACCATATGTTCTGTTTTGCTTGAAATTTGGCCGATTGTGGCTGCGCTTTTAAATGTACCTTTTGCCGCGGCTGCCCCCGGGATGATGTCAAGGGCGCCGAACACGCCTCTTTCAACCCTTTCGTCTGTGTTTAACTCCCGTTGTGTCATCCAGTCTTTTCCGGTTGCGGCGCTCGAAATATTGGCTCCTCCGTAGGCGACGGCCACCGTGAGACCTGCCGGTGCACAAAAGATGGTGAGCACGATGATGCCTGCACCGGCCAGAAGATCCCGCCACAATTCCTGATTCTTTTGGACATCTCCGATTGATTCGTATTCAAATCCGCGGGAAGAGGCAATCGCTTTCATGTATTCTTCATACGATAATTCGATGTCGGGGTGGTTGATCTGGAATTCTTCAAATTCTTTGCTCAGTACGTGATCAAACGATTCCGAGTCTTTGAAAATATCATTTACGCTCACTTTCGCTTTGTCGGTTTCGACCGCTTGTTTGGACATGCCGTATCCGACGTAAGTGGTTTCCTTGGAGCTTATCCGGTTCGCGGTCGTGTAATTATGTATCGTCAGTCCGCGCATTTTTTCGGCGAACGCGTCTATTTTTTTATAAAAAGGGCTGTCAATGTGATCTTCCACCAAACTGCCGGCTTTCAGGCAAAAGTCAGCCAGCTTTTGATAATCCTTAAACAGTTCCTCGATCTTGCTTTTTTTGCTTGTGTGGGTAAAGCTGATCGACCTGTCGCTGTCCTTGTCTTTGATTTTGGATTCGATATCTTCCAAGAGATCGTTGAGTTTGATAAGGCCGGCTTTCATACCGCCGCCATATGGTCCGCCCGTCAGCGCATCGAGCCCGTCTTTCATGCCCTGCCATTCTTCCGGTACGTATTTCACATCCATTTAGATGATCGCCTCATTTCTATTTCTGAATCTTGTAGAGTTTTTGAAGCTCTTTATCTGTTTCATACATTTTCTCCATCGCATAACTGACAATATGGGAAGCTATACAGTAATTATCAAACAGCTCCATCGTCTTCCCGAGAATATCCGCGTAGCTTTCAATCGCTTTTGATGCCTGTCCGGCTTTATAAAAATCGGATTCTGAAAGGTTTTTGATTTCTTTCTGAACCCCTTCTGTATAAATATCGCAGATGCTTTTCAGCTTATTAGAAATGGTGATCATTTCTTCAAACTCGAGATGGATGTTTGTACCGCCGCCTCCTGCTCCGCCTTCTGCATTCATAGCATCGCCCTCCCTGCTCTGAAATTGATGTGCAGTGCGTCATAGATCCGGTTGTTCATAATATAAAGGCTGATCCATTCATATCGATCATTTAAAGGATCAACCGAGATGAAATCTTCGCCTTTTGTAAAGTAAAGTGTTGTCGTCTGGAAACCGGTGTCTGCCGGTTTTTGCTGCGAGGCAAGCTTGAACGTTTCCACAGCAAGAACTTCTTTTTGATCAAGATCCATTGCCCTGACTTCGGCTTTTTCAGCGGCGCTCATCGGTTTTGTCAAAAAAGCGAGGTCTTGATCACGCGGCTCTCTTACTAAAAATGACACGTTGGAAATAAGCGATAAATAAACTTCGCGCTTTTCCAAATAATCTAATGTGTAGCCTTTGCCCTGGCTTCTTTCAGTCAGAGCGACAACGCGCTCCTCATCGTCCGGCAAAAATGCGCACATGACGTTATTAAAGCGCACGAATTCTTCGCTTTCTTGATATTGCTTCAGCAGCTTAATCAGAAAAAAAGCGGTCTTGGTCAGCTTGCCTTCCTTTAAAAGGATGCCTTTTTCAATCAGGCTCTCTTTTGCTTTTACTGCACAATCCGGCTCAGCCAAGGCCAGCTGTTCGCGTTCCGGAAGACCGAATATGTAGGTAACTCCGGCTGCTCCTGCTAAAACATAAAGTTCTGACGCCGACAGCGTATCTGCTTTCACCTGCATGTCATTCTCCTTCCCTGTTATAAGTTTTTGATTTCCTGCACTTCACTGAGCTTTGAAAAATCGTCGATGTGCATTTGCAGTGCATCTAATGCAGCCGTATGTTCTTTCAAGGCGTCTTTCATATCGGCATTCAATTCGATAATCAGCTCAAGGTAGCTTAAAAATGCGTCGCGGGTTTTTCCGCTCCATTTTCCGCTTTCAACATACGCTTTCAATTCCTTTGCTTTTTTCAGCGAGTCGCCAACATGTTTTTCGATCGCTTTCGCATGGGAATGCGCTTTTATTGTTCCATTATGTGAAATTTTCACAGTCTCTCCGCTTACTTTCGGATTGGCCGCTTGATAGTTGTAGTATCCATATCCGTCCATGACTCGGCTGTTCCTCCTCTACGCCTTTTTCTCTTCAGCTTCAGCTTTTGCTTTATAATACTCCCACTTGCTTTTCGCCTTCGACTTGGCGCTTTGAATGTCATCGACCATATCTTTAAAATGCTTGACCAATTCCTTCAGCTTGGCATCCTTTTCATGGCGTGTATCCTCAAATTCGTGGGAAGGGATTTTCAAGTCCGGGAGATTGCTGTTGTATGCTTTCAAACTTGCATCAACTTCTGCTAATTTCGTCTTAACATCGCTTTCTTTATCAGATAAAAAGTCGTATAAATTTTTATACTCGTCGCGTTTTCGTTCATTTTCCGTGTAGGATATGTGCAAAAAGTTGCCTACTGAATCCCAAAAACCTTCGCTCAAAGCAGCTGCCCCTTTCATTTATCCTAGTCAATAAAAACTATTTTCCTGTAGTGGATGATATTGTAATAGGTTTATCTTACAGGATGGTCCTAGGCGAATGAATAGGTTAAAAGGATTGTTTTTTCGACGAAAAAATAAAATAACCGGTCTTCGAGAGATTTTTATAAGCAAAAAGGATCAGTCCGTTTTCCCCTCTTTTCCGACCGGTCATTTCCTGAGAAATATTTTCTTTTGAAGAACATTCCATTATAATGAAGTTGGTTGGATTTTACATCATGAAAGGAGAAGCGCTATGCGTGAACATAAAGGATGTATCAAGTGCGGAAGTACAGATGCGGGGCAAAAAGAAATCGCGACGACCGGCACCGGCCTGTCAAAATTGTTCGATGTGCAGCATAACCGTTTTCTCGTCGTTTATTGCAAAAACTGCGGGTATTCGGAACTGTACAACAAACAATCTTCAACCGCCGGAAACATTCTCGACCTGTTCTTTGGAGGATGACGGCCCGAAAGGAGAAACGGTTATGAGAGAAAAATACGGATTATTGATTGCCATATTTATTTTGGCTTTATGTGTGCACTCCAATATCGTCGTAGAACATGCACTCTTACAGGCGATCATAAAAACAGTCTCACTATTCGTGATGATCGCTTCGGCGCTTGCAGCATTTGTCAAAGGCATCAGACAGCCGTCATAATCACTGGGAGAGGGGGTTAGTCATTGCCCCGTTCCCAGTGATTTGACTAAATCGAGAATCCATTCTTTCACGTCGACAAGGCGATTGTATGCCGGCTTTGTATCGGTTCCGGTGATGATCATGGATACGAGGGAGTCCTGCTTGTGCAATGCACCGTGGCTGGCTCCTCCGACGTGCGTCGGCGACCCTTCGCCGATAAATTCGTATCCAGGCTTTGCATTGGCGATCAAAAAGTCGCCTTCATGCGAAAAAAATGAAGTGTACAGTCTGGCCAGCGCATCGGGAAACTTTCCGTATGTCATGCTGCTTTGCTCGACCGTCAAATCGAGAATGTTTACATCCCCTTCCAGCGTCCACGTTTGTCCAAATTCATCCGTGTATTTGCCTCCCGGCCGAAATGTGAGCTTCCCGTGCTGCTCCCCCGAAACGACCTCAATTGAATCCGTTTCATTTTTCCAGCCGATGATGTCGATCCTCTCGTCCTGTTGCAGAATATCCGCGATCCTCGCGAGCGGAAGCTTCGCTTTATCGAGCGAATAGATGAACGCCATTCTTTCGTTAACGGCAAGAACGATGTCGTCATCGTCCGCCACGCCTTTCTTTAATTTCACAATGCGAAAGGCGTCCAGAAGACTTCTCAAATCAATCAATGCTTCTTTTTTATTGCCGCTGATCCAGGCCTGTCCGTTATCCCCCATCACGATCCAAATGTGATCTTTTAAAGCGGCTTCCCATGACGGAAAGCTGTCTAAAATCTTTTGAACATGCCGGTCTGCTTTCGCGACCCCTGCTGCGTCGTTTCTCCCGTGTTTATGTACGTGCTGGTCGAGATCGGGAAAATAGACGAGTGTAAGAGGCGGCACTTTGTTTGTTTTGATCAGATGAACCAATTCATTCGCAGAAAACCGGTCATTAAAGCCGAATTTTTTGAAAAGCGAGCGGTTTGCCGGATTCACTTTGGAAAAACCGCCGTACGAGAACAGCTGGGACGTGTTGATTTTGACTGATTGGTTTAACCCGGAAATCATTGAAAAAAGAAAAGGAACCTGTAAATAGCCGTCCCGGCTCCCCCTGTGCAAAAGTGCATTGATCGAGCACGTTTCAATTCCTTTTTCATCAAGCTCTTCGTGAAGCGTCTTCACCTGTTGGCTTAAATGAACCTGATTCAAATTGTAAAAGACGTCTCTGGAGGATTGTTTGATGCCTAATTTCAGAAGCTCTCGAATATGGCTGCCATAATTGATGATCCGTTTTTCCTTCGCGTTGTACCACACAAGACCCGGAACTTTATGGCGGTTGCTGCTCGCCCCTGTAAGCAATGTGCTGTCAACATTGACGGACATCGTCGGAAAAGGGCTGATCATATCAGGGACATAGCGCCCGTTTTCCAGAAAATATCGCAGACCAGGAGCCTGTCCGGTTTTCACGGCTTCTTGAAGCGGTTCATCCATTAATGAATCAATCAGCAACATGACGACTGATTTCTTGCGGCTCTCAGACATCGTTCTTCCTCCTTCCTTATACATGAGCATTCCCTAAACCGCTCCGGTTATGAATGATCCCGTCTAAAATGTCGCTGATATCCCGGTCCGATTTTTCACGCAAATATTGACCAACGCTCATTTGATAGCGTCTGATGTCTTCTTCCGAACGGAAAAAGGAGAGCAGCTGCTGTTCAATCGGCTCCTGTTTTTGCTGATTCAGTTCAATGACAAGGTTTTTCTTTTTCAGAATATCGAGATTCATCTCTTCCTGTCCGGGCAGCGCATGGTAGATAAATACCGGAAGCTGTTTTTCAATGCACTCGCTGATCGTGACGCCGCCGGGCTTCGTTATGATGCCCGACGCCTCCTCGTATAAACGGTTCATTTCTGCTTTGCTTTCGATATAAGGCAGCGCTGTAATGTATGGATTGTTTAAATCATGAACATACCGGTAGAGCTTTCGGTTTTTTCCGCATAGTATTTGGTATGCGACATCCCCATTCGGCGACAGCTCCTGCACAAGCTTAAAAATGCCGCCCACCCCCATGCTTCCGCCGGTTATGAGGATGTTGCACACCGCTTTTTTGTCCCCGTTCTGCCCAGGCTTTCTCTCCATTTTATAGGAACGATGCACGGGTATTCCGGTCAAAAAAATCTTCTCTTCATCAACGCCTTCTGCGATCAGCTGTTCTTTGATGTCTTTGATCGGCGCAAAATGATAATCAATCTTTTCTCTTCCCCAAATTCGGTTGACGAAAAAATCGGTATAGACATTGACCACTTTCATGTCGGGAAATCGGCCTTTTAAGCGGTTCAGCAAATAGGAGGGCAATGCATGCGTACAGAACACGATATCAGGCTTTTTTTCCGCAATGATCTGCTGCATATCCTTCAAAAAGATCAGCTCGTACAAGAGGTGGCGCTTTGCGGTTTGATGGCGCCCGCACGCCAGGAGATGATAGACCGAGCTGTAGACTTTCGGAAAATACTGAATCCATGACAAATACGCCGCAGAAGAGGCTTTTTCAAGCCGCCGATAAGCATGTGAAAAAATGTCGATTTTTTCACATTGATGGGATTTGAGAAGCAGTTCTGCCTGCAGTGAATCGGCAACGTGATGATGACCGGTGGAAATGCTTAAAAAAGGGAAAATCAGAATCTTTGTCATCTCCATCCTCCATTTCAGAAGAAAAATGTTTTCCATTTATATTTTTCAAATATCCAGCCAAAATATAAGTGTATTTTTTCAGGAAAGGAAAGTGGCGACTTGAGAAACTGTTTTTTGTCGATTTGGAGTGTAATTGACCCGTTTTATTATTTTTTTTCAAGACTGACACTCATTGATCAAACGAAATCGAGCATTTTTCGCGTCCGTCTCACAAGGTACAAAGGGATCGATGTGGTGTTAAACGATGGGACGGTTATTAAGAAGAACGATGTTCTGATCAAAATTCATCTGCATAATATTAAGCTGATCAAAGAGCTTCAAAATATTGAGAGCGCTGTCAGAAGAGGCATCCTCATTTATCAAAAGGCGTACTTTTCAATGCCGATCCTGGCCGAATATGTTAAAAACCATCACCGGACAGACCAAATCAAAGGCATCATCGGCATTACGACGCTGCATAAAGGCGTTGAAAGGCTCGGTTTTGAAGCCGTTGAGCCCGCAAACCAGTTTTACAGAGTCTTTAAAAAACTGACGCAGATTCCGATTTTATATTTAACAACAAAGCAATTTTCTCTTCGTAAAATTCCTCCTTCCCAATATTTGTTTATCTCGAAAGAAAAATTGTTCAAGTCCTATCTGCAGAAATAACAAAAAAAGAGACTGATCCCTCAAAACAGGAACAGCCTCTTCTTTTTATGAAATGTGATGGAACGTCATTTCCGGACGGCTTCCAATGCGGATATTCGCTCCCGTCTGGCCCAATCCCTCGCTGATATAAAACGGTTTGTCATGATGATAGTGAAGACCTTTAATCATATTCATTCGCACAAGCTTTCCCATCTTCAGAAGATGATAAGGCTTCGGCCAATGAATCTGACCGCCGTGAAAGTGCCCTGACAGAAGATAGTCAAAGTGAAATTCCTGCATATCAAGCACAACGTTCGGATCATGCGTCAATACAAGGTTGTACCCTTCCTTCAGCTCTTTATATGAAGCGGCAATATCGCTTCGCTTCGTGCTGTAATCATCAATCCCAATAATGTTGAGTGCCTCACCTTCCACTTCAATCGAGACATGCTGATTTCGAAGGGTGATGCATCCGTTATCTTCCAGCACACGTTTCAGCTTCCGAAAGTGTTCACCTTTCAATACGTAGTCATGGTTGCCGAATACAGCGTACATCCCGTATGCCGGCTTTAGTTTTTGCAAAGCTTTTAAGTAGTTTGCAAGCTTTGGTATATTTCGTTTCCTATCAAGAAAATCTCCTGTCAAAGCAATGAGATCCACTCGTTTTTTATTGGCAAGTTCAAGAATCTGTTCAGGTGAAATCGAAATGTTTTCTAAATGAAGATCAGACAGATGAAGAATGTTCAGCTTTTTCTTTAAAGCGGGAGCCTGGACGCGCTCGACCGAAATCGTGTTGACTTTCACATCTTTTGTATTGTGGTTCGCTTTATAAAAAATAGGCATTAAACCTAAGATAATCAATAGACATGCGATAATAAACATTTCAATATCTCCTCCCTCTTACTAGTATAGTAAGTTGGCAGGCAGTTTTATAGTGGGAAATAATGGGATATCATTCTTTTTACCTATAAAAAAACCGATTTCCAGCTGGAAATCGGTTCGTAATTTTACAGAAACAAAATGAACAGAAGAAGCCCTAAAATGATGCGATAGATGGCAAACGGGACAAGCTTGATCTTATTGATCAGCCTGAGGAAAAAGCGGACGACAAAAAGAGCGACAATAAAAGCGCTGATAAACCCTGTAATAAAGAAAGGAAACAGGTCTGCACTTAAATATGCCCAGTTTTTAATTAAAGAGAGCAGGCTGGCTCCCATCATGATCGGAATCGCCATGATGAAGGTGAAATCGGCGGCCGCTCTGTGGTTCAAGCCGAGAATAACACCGCCCGAAATCGTCGAACCCGAGCGCGAGAAGCCCGGCCAGAGCGCCAGACATTGAAACAGCCCCATACCGAGTGCCTGCTTATACGTCATCCGGTCAACCGAATCTGTCGTCTCCGTGCGCCGGTTAATCCAGTCGGCCCCGAGCATCAGCACCGCGCCGGCGATGAGACCGACCGCAACGGTGTGTACGGAAAACAGGTACTGATCAATATAGTCTTCGAATAAAAAGCCGAGCACAGCGGCGGGAACAAGTCCTACAGCGATTTGGGCGATAGAAAGGCGGTTTCCCGATTTTTGCTCTTCCGTCATGTTTTTCTTCACACCTAAGAGGTTGAGAATCCGGTCTTTAAATACGATGGCGACAGCGAGGATGGAGCCGAGCTGAATCACGACTTTAAAGGTATTCGCCGCCTCAGGCGTGAGCAGTTCTTTCGATTTCAGCCAGACGTCGTCAACAATGATCATATGCCCTGTTGACGAAACAGGGGCATATTCTGTTAATCCTTCAACAATTCCGAGTATGATGGCGACAAAAATATCCCAAATGTTCATATGTCATTCCTTTCGCTTCATAAAACTTGTCCTCTAATAAACTATTTATATCGCCTTTAAAAGCCGATTATGCAAGCGGGATTTAGACTTCTTCGTTTTTTTCATAAAGGTGTGAACGCTGTTTAAACCATTCAAACAAATGCGTGACCACCACTTTGATGACCGCGTATCCGGGGATGGCGAGAATGACGCCGATCACGCCGAACAGCTTGGCTGCCGTCAGCAGCACAAAGATGATCGTTACCGGATGGATGTGCAGGTTTTTTCCCATAATTTGCGGCGAAATAAATTTTCCTTCAAACAGCTGCACGACAGTCCATACGATGATCAGCTTCACAAGCATAAACGGGGAAGTAACCAGGGCAATAATGATTGCCGGCGTGATCGCAATCGTCGGTCCGAGATACGGAACGATGCTCGTACACGCCGCCACAAGGGCCAATAAGGAAGCGTAATCAAGACCGATGATCATATATCCGATAAACAATAGGCAGCCGATACAGAAGCTGACGATGATCTGCCCCCTGATATACGAACTGAGCCGGTGATTCATCTCGGACATCATCACATACGTCTGTTCCCGCAAGCGGACCGGTACGAGCTTCAAAATAAAGAGCGGCAGTTTTTTACCATCTTTCAATAAGTAAAACAGGATAAACGGCACGGTCACAATTGAAATCACGACTTCTGTAACAGCGCCTATGAACGTTCCCACTCCGGTAAATGTGCTGTTTAAAATTGTGGTGGCTTGATCGGATAATTTGCTTGCCAAATCGGTCAGATTGATGTTCAGCGTCTGCTGGACTTGATTAAAAAACTGGCTTCCGATCAGCTGTTTAATTTGGTCTTCCACAATGTGGACATACCTTGGGAAATTATCGACAAGGCTTGTGATCTGTTCCCTTAACAGCGGGATAACGGAGACGATCAAAATCGTGATCAGACCGATGATCACGATATAGAGAAGAAGAATTGAATAAATCCTTTTCACATTTTTCCGCTCTAGAAAATCAACGATCGGATTTAACAAATAATAAACGACACCTGTCAGTACGACAGGCAGAGCGATAGTTTCCACAAGGACGATGAAAGGCGTGAAAATAAACGATGCTTTTGTAAATACAAGGATGTTCAATCCGATCAAGAGCAGAACGAGCAGAAACAAAACGAATTTATTGTCTAAAAAAAACTTCTTAAATCTGCCGCCCCACATATTCAAAGAGTCCATGGCGATCCTCCATTAACGTTGGTTTTATACATTAAATTGTACACTATTACTCCTCATACTAAAAATAAAACCATTGCTATTGGTCTTTTTTTCCGCTTGCAAACGTTTATTGATGATATACATATACGCCGGTGTTTCCGGCTTTTTGTCTTTCGCCGGCAAAAGAAAACACTGTATAATAAACATATCCTACAGCGAAAGGGGAAAATAGCATGATACGGTTCGGGGTAGTCGGAACAAATTGGATCACCGACCGGTTTCTTGAAGCGGCCCGTTTGGTCGACGATTTTCAATTAACCGCGGTATATTCAAGGAGCGGGGAGCGCGGACGTGAATTCGCGCAAAAATACGGGGCAGAGGCGGTTTTTACCGATATCAGCGAAATGGCTGAGAGCGATGTTATTGATGCGGTATATATCGCAAGTCCCAACTCTTTACATAAAGAACAGGCCGTCACATTCATGAAAAGCGGAAAGCACGTCCTGTGCGAAAAACCGCTTGCGTCCCATGTCAAAGAAGCGGAAGAAATGGTAAAAACAGCGCAGGAACACCGCGTGACATTTATGGAAGCGATGAAAACGACATTTCTTCCGAATTTTAAAAACATCGAACGCAACCTGCACAAAATCGGCAAAGTCCGCCGTTTTACAGCAAGCTACTGTCAATACTCTTCCCGCTATGACGCCTATAGAAACGGAACCGTCTTAAACGCATTTAATCCGGCTTTATCGAACGGTTCCCTGATGGATATCGGCGTCTATTGCGTCCATCCCGCGATCGTCCTGTTCGGCAAGCCCCTCGAAGTAAAAGCAAACGGGCTGATCCTTGAGTCGGGGGCGGACGGTGAAGGAACAGTGCTGTTAAAATACAAGGAGCATGAAGCTGTTTTGATGCACTCGAAAATCTCCAATTCCTTCACGCCTGCTGAAATTCAAGGGGAGGAAGGCTCTATCGTCATTGATAAAATCCACCGACCTGAAAAAGTCGACATCCGCTATCGGGACGGACGGGTTGAACATCTTACGCTGCCGGATGACAAACCGGCCATGTTTTATGAAACAGAGGAATTCATTCATTTAATTAAACAAGGGCGGATCGAGTCTTCGCTTAACACATTTGAACGCTCTATCAACACCTTGGCGGTCATGGATGAAGCCCGCAAACAGATCGGTCTCGTTTTCCCCGCTGATCAAAAATAACAAATGAGCCGCCTCGATTCGAATGAACGGGCGGCTCATTTGTTTTAGGATTGCGCCAAAAGATCGGCAAAGGCTTTGACATAGATCGGCAGGTCCGGCGGGCGGCGGCTTGACACGATATGACCGTCGACGACCGCTGCTTCATTTACCCATACTGCTCCGGCATTTTCCATATCGTCTTTGATCCCAGGTGTGCTTGTGACTTTCCTGCCTTCCAATATTCCTGCGGAAATCAGTACCCAGCCGGCATGGCAGATTTGCCCGATAGGCTTCTTCCTTTCGTTGAACCACCGAATCATCTCCAGTACCTCGGGATATCTTCTGAGCTTGTCAGGCGCCCAGCCTCCCGGAACCAGAACTGCGTCGTATTCCTCAATGTTCACACTTTTCAGCTCATAATCAGAGACAGCAGGTACGCCGTATTTGCCCTTATATTCATGATCCGCTTTTTCGCCAACGAGGTGTACGATCGCGCCTTCTTCCCTCAGCCTTAAAACTGGATACCACAGTTCTAAATCTTCGAAGTCATCGCTGACAAGCGCGATCACTTTCTTGCCTTCAAGTCGCATGATTTATCCCTCCTGTACAACCAGTGTACGATAGATGACAGTCTGTTTAAACCTATTTATCCCCTTCCCCGTCACTTTTTAAAAATGCTTTTCCCGCGTAAAAGGCTGCCGGATCGCCGGCAGCCTGATGTTTAGTCAATCTTAAATTTTTTCGTCAAATCGCGCAGTTCTTCAGCCATTTGTTCAAGCGTAGCCGCGGAAGAACTGATTTCTTCCATTGAAGCGAGCTGTTCTTCAGCCGAAGCGGCGATGTCTTGAATGCTTCCTGAGCTTTCACGCGATACGTCTGCAATTTCTTCAACCGCTCCCGCGACATGCTGTGACCCTTCTGACAGCTCTTCAACTGCCGCATTCATCGTCTGCAGCTTGCCCGCGATTTCGTTTGTCATGTCATAAATCTGCTTAAAGCTTGTATCTGTTTCATCTGTGATGGTAAGTCCCGACTGTACTTCACGGTTGACGTCCTGGAACATGTCCAGCGACTTTCCGATCTCATTGACGATTTCCTGAATGAGCGCTTCGATTTCTTTTGCCGATGAGGCGGATTGCTCAGCCAGTTTGCGCACTTCTTCAGCCACTACTGAAAACCCTCTCCCGGCTTCACCGGCTCTTGCGGCTTCAATTGCAGCGTTCAACGCGAGCAAATTCGTCTGATCTGCGATGCCGTTGATCACCCGCAGAATTGCCGTAATGTCTTTTGACTTGCTTTCAAGTCCTTTCACGACGGATTCTGCCTGTTTAACGGAATGATCGATGGAATTCATTTGTCCGACCGTTTTTTGAACAAGCTCTCCGCCTGTACCGGCAATGTCTGTCGATTGAATGGATGATTCTGTAATCGATGCTGAAACTTTGGACATTTCATGCAATTGGCTGTTCATGTCAGCCAGCTGCTGCGCACTGACTTCCACTTTCTCGTTTTGGCTTTCGTTTCCGTTTGAAAATTGTTCGATCGCAGATGTAATATGTTCTGTCGCCTTGCTTGTCTGATCCGCGCTCGCGGTCAGCTGCTCTGACGAAGAAGCGACGTTTTCAACTGATGTCTGAATGACGCTGATTAAAGAGCTCAGCGATTCGGCCATTTCGTTGAAGCTTGATCCGAGCTGTCCGATTTCATCTTTTGAACGGACAGTGATTTTTTGCG
The DNA here is from genome assembly GCF_018333035.1 of Bacillus sp. J41TS8. NCBI lineage: Bacteria > Bacillati > Bacillota > Bacilli > Caryophanales > Bacillaceae > Bacillus > Bacillus sp. J41TS8. The sequence continues at coordinate 180,557 of NZ_BORF01000007.1, read as the reverse complement.
TCAAGTCGCCTCCGCTGATGCTTTTCGCAGAGGAAACGAGTTCGCGGAGCGGACCTGTGATCGATCTGATGATGAAAATCATCAGAAGCACACCGATGATGATGCTGACGCCCAACGTAATCAAAGCTGCATTCAACACAGGCTGTGACGCTTCTTTTAGTTCAGTGATATACATGGTTCCGCCGATTTTCCAGCCGGTCAGTTTATTGGTCGCGAATGCCATCTGCTTTTCGCCGTCAGACGTATATTTGATTGTTCCTTTGTCATTGGCGTATACTTTTTCAACCCAGCTGCCTTCGATGTCTGAGCCCGCATCATGTTTCGGGTGGGCGACAAACTTTTTATCGGCGCTGGTGATAAAGGCAAAGCCTTTTTTCCCGATGGTCACACGTTCTGTCGCTTTAATGAGCTCTTCGATTTTCATATTGACGGCGACCACGCCGGATCCGTCTTCATGCATCTTGGCGATGGTGATAACCATCGTTCCGGTTGACGCCGTTTTGTAAGGGTCTGTAATAATGACTTCGCCCTTGTGTTCGGCGGCTTTTTTATACCAGTCCCGCTCTACCGGATTATATCCGCTCGGCATTTCCTGATCCGGGTAGCGGATGAACTTTCCGTCCTTTGATCCGGTAAAGATCCCTTCCACATCGGGATGGAGCTTGGCGAACTGTTCGAATTTCACTTTTAAAGCGTCACTTTCTTTTCCTTTAAAAGAGTTTTCTTTAATGAACCCGCTGAAATAGGACATGGCATTTGTTTTCTGGCTGATATTCTGATTGATGATTTCGTTCAGCTGATTAACGTTTTCGCGCGCATTGTCCATGATTTCTCCGTCAAGCGTACTGCTTGCCGTTTGATACGCGCTATAGGAGAGGACGATGATTGGAACGGTTAAAATCAGCAAGAATGAAAGAATTAATTTCTTTGCAATGGAGGGACGTTTCACCCAATTTATAATATTTTCCATAGAATTGTTGACTCCTCTTTTCTGTTATATTTCTAATATCGGATTCTTTTAAAAGTTTTTATACGCGTTTTATAACTTTTTATAGTCTAAAATAACTAAAAAAACATCCGGAGGAAAACCGGATGTTTTAAAGCTATTCAATCTTAAATTTCCGTGTCAAATCACGCAGTTCTTCAGCCAGCTCCGCCAATGTGGTGGAAGATGCGCTGATCTCTTCCATAGAAGCGAGCTGTTCCTCGGCTGAAGCGGCGATGTCCTGAATGCTTGCCGAACTTTCTTTCGATACATCAGCGATTTCTTCGACCGCGCCCGCGACTTGGCGGGAACCTTGCGTCAATTGTTCGACAGCGGCATTCATCGTCTGCAGCTTGCCTGCGATATCATTGGTCATATCGTAAATCGTTTTGAAGCTTGTCTCTGTTTCATCTGTGATTCGAAGTCCTGACTGTACTTCATGATTGACCGATTTGAACATGTTCAGGGAGTTGTCGATTTCCTTGACGATTTCCTGAATTAAATGTTCAATTTCCTTCGCCGAACCGGCGGATTGTGCAGCGAGCTTCCTGACTTCTTCAGCCACTACCGAGAAGCCGCGGCCCGATTCCCCGGCCCTTGCCGCTTCGATCGCTGCATTGAGCGCGAGCAGATTCGTTTGATCGGCGATTCCGTTAATCACACGCAAAATGCTTGTGATGTCTTTTGATTTGGCTTCGAGCCCTTTGACGACCGCTTCCGCTTGCTTGACAGACCGATCGATCGAGTTCATTTGGCCGACCGTCTTTTGAACAAGCTCTTCCCCTTTGCCTGCAATCTCAGTCGATTTCAGCGACGCATCAGTAATCGCGGCTGAAGTTTTTGACATGTCATATAACCCGTCGTTCATTTCATTCAGCTGATGCGAGCTTGCTTCGACTTTTTCTTTCTGGCTTTCATTACCGTCAGAAAACTGTTCAATGGCCATTGTAATATGCTCAGTCGCTTTGCTTGTCTGCTCTGCGCTGGCATGAAGCTCTTCAGATGAAGAAGCTACATTGTCAACTGATGATTGAATGACGCTGATTAAAGAGCGCAGCGATTCGGCCATTTCATTAAAGCTTGTACCGAGCTGACCGAATTCGTCTTTTGAACGGACTGCGATTTTTTGTGTCAAGTCGCCGCCGCTGATGCTCTTTGCGGATGACACGAGCTCGCTTAACGGCTTGCTGATTCCGCGGATAATGAAGTAGATGAGAATCCCGCCGAGCACGATCGCGGCTGCCAAAATGATGATCGCCATGTGGAAGACAGGCTGAGCAGCCTCTGATATCTCATCCGTGAACATCGTTCCGCCGATTTTCCAGCCGGTCAGCTTGTTCGTCGTAAAGGCCATTCTCTTTTCTTTTCCTTCAAATGTATATTGAAAATCACCTTTTTCACTGCCGTACATTTTTGTAACCCAGTCGCCTTTGCCTTCGGTTCCGGCTTCGATCTTCGGATGAGCGACATATTTTTTATCATTGCTTGAGATAAACGCAAAGCCGCTTTTTCCGATGTTGACGCGTTCTGTCGCTTTGATAAGTTCATCGATTTTCATGTTAACGGCAACAACCCCTGAGCCGTCCTCCGTCTGCTTTGCAATCGTAACGACCATCGTTCCGGTTGACGCCGTTTTATAAGGGTTTGTGATAATCGCTTTTCCTTTATTTTCAACGGCTTGCTTATACCAGTCCCTATCCGCTGGGTTATAATCTTTCGCCATTTTTTCAGCGGGATAGCGGATGAACTTGCCGTCTTTTGAACCTGTGTAGATCGCTTCCACATCCTGGTTCAGCTTGGCGTACTGCTCGAATCTCTCGACAAGTGATGCGTTCCCTTTTTCTTGATAAAGCTTTTCATTCACCCAGCCGCTGAAAAAAGAGACGGCCTGCTCTTTCTTTCCGATATTCTGGTCTATGATCTCATTCAGCTGTTCGACATTATCGCGCGCGCTTCTCATGATTTCCGTTTCAAGAGAGCTTCCCGCCGTTTGGTACGCACTATAGGATAAGGCCAAAATCGGCAAAGTTAAAACCAATATAAAGCTGAAAAACAGCTTTTTTGAGATAGACGGCCGTTTAAGCCAGTCCAATACCTTTTTCATTTGATATAACTCCTTTAGCTTCTAGATTATGAAACTAATATCGGAGCTTTCATTTACTTTTGCATATTAAAAAACTTTAAAAAGTATTTCTGAAGATTCTTAAAAAAGAGCTTAAAAAGAGGCTGACCAGCAGCCTCTTTTCATCAAATTGTAAACTTTTTCGTTAAGTCGCGCAGTTCTTCAGCCATTTGTTCGAGCGTCGCAGCGGATGAGCTGATTTCTTCCATTGAAGCCAGCTGTTCTTCCGCTGAAGCAGCGATGTCTTGAATGCCGGCAGAGCTTTCACGCGATACGTCGGCGATCTCTTCGACCGCGTCGGATATTTCGTGAGAACCTGTTGACAAATGCTCTACGGCGGCGTTCATCGTCTGCAGCTTGCCTGCGATTTCGTTCGTCATGTCGTAAATATGTTTAAAACTCGTTTCCGTTTCTTCCGTAATTTCGAGCCCTGACTGTACTTCTTGGTTGACCGATTTGAACATGTTGAGCGAATGTTCGATTTCCTTGACGATATCCTGAATCAGCTCTTCGATTTCTTTTGCCGATCCTGCTGATTGGGCCGCAAGCTTTCTGACTTCTTCAGCGACAACCGAGAATCCTCTGCCTGATTCGCCGGCCCGCGCTGCCTCGATGGCGGCGTTCAGCGCCAGTAAATTCGTTTGATCAGCGATTCCGTTTATGACGCGCAGGATCGCGGTGATATCTTTCGATTTCGCTTCTAGCCCTTTGACAACCTGTTCGGCCTGTCTGACGGACTTGTTGATCGAATTCATCTGCCCGACGGTTTGTTGGACGAGCTCTCCGCCTGTTTCGGCAATTTCCGTCGATTTACCCGAGGATTCTGTAATCGATTCCGATACGCCTGCGATTTCATTCAGCTTGTCATTCATTTGGCTGAGCCGCTGGGAGCTCGCTTCGACTTTTTCATTTTGACTTTCAGCGCCGCTTGAGAACCGCTCGATGGCTAATGTAATGTGCTCCGTCGCTTTACTTGTCTGGTCGGCGCTTGCCGTCAGCTGCTCTGATGAAGATGCCACATTGTCGACCGATTCCTGAATTGTGCTGATCAGCGAACGCAATGAGTCAGCCATTTCGTTGAAGCTTGCGCCCAGCTGTCCGAATTCGTCTCTGGAGCGGACATCGATTTTTTGTGTCAGATCTCCTTCACTGATGCTTTTTGCAGAAGAGACGAGTTGATTTAAAGGCTTGCTGATCGCGCGGACGATAAAGTAAACAAGAATGCCGCCCAGAATAATCGCGCCTGCCAATGTCATGACTGCCATGTGAAGCACAGGCTGTGCAGCGTCTTTAATCTCTGCTGTATTCATCTCTCCGCCGATTTTCCAGCCTGTTAGTTTATTGGTCGTGAAGACCGTTTTCTTTTCTTTGCCTTTTTCATTAAATGTGAACAAGCCGCTCTCTTTGCTGAACATCTGCTCTGTCAGATCGGCTTCTGCTTCTGTGCCGGCTTTCATTTTCGGATGGGCGACATACGTTTTCCCTTCGCCGATGATGAATGCATAGCCGGTTTTTCCGATGCTGATGCTGTTTGCCGATTTGATCAGCTTGTCAATGTTTAAGTCAAGGGCGACTACGCCTGATCCGTCTTTGTTCTGCTTGGCGATCGTGACGACCATATGGCCTGTTGATGCAGACTCATAAGGTTCAGTTACAATCGTTTTCCCTTTTTCCTGGACAGCCTGTTTGTACCAGTCGCGTTCTACCGGGTCATACCCGTCAGGCAATGGAGCATTCGGATATTGTGCGTAAACGCTATCCTCCGAACCGGTGAATACGAGTTCGACGTCGGGATTTTGTTTTGCAAATTGCTCAAACCGCTGTTTAATGGCGGTCTGCCCTTTCTCTTTGTACGCTTTTTGATCAATCCATTCGCTGAAATACGCAATAGAAGTCTCCTTGCTGCCGATATCTTGCTGAATGATGTCGTTCAGTTCATCGATATTGTCTTTCGCACTTCTCAAAATCTCATCCTCAAGCGTGCTGCTGGCCGTAAAATATGAAGTAGCCGAAAGAACCAAGATCGGAATTGTTAAAATGAATATAAATGAAAAAATTAATTTTTTAGAAATAGAAGGCCGTTTCATCCAATTTAAAAGCTTTTTCATGTGTGATTCCCCTTTCTCTACTTTTATCGGAGACGGGGTCTATTTTTTAAGTAAAAAAAGCGGAAAATTAGACCGTTTTCCTGCCCAAGCATCAGGCATACGCTAATAAAAAAGGGAAAAGGGTGTATCCTATGATAAGTGTTTCGGGCTACTGGCTCCGTCCTGAGGATATCGAAAAACTGAATGTCAGTCAGACGCAGAGAGACATTGCCAACCGGATGCTGGCCATGCCGTCCAGATATAGATACGGTTCAATCTCAGAACTGTTATTTGAGCTGAGATTCAGAGTGCATACCGTCGAATCAGCCAGAGAGCTGATCAACAGCGGAGCAAAGTTTGCCACCTTTTCAAAGACATACGGGAATGAAGAGTTTTGGAGGGTGACGCCTGAGGGGGCTTTGGAGTTGAAGTACAGAGCGCCGGCTTCAAAGGCGATTCGAAATATTTTCGAAAGCGGCTCTCTTTATGCTTTTGAGTGCGCAACTGCGATTGTCATCATTTTTTATATGGCGCTCCTCAAAACGATCGGCGATCAGACATTTGACCGGAATTATCAAAGAATCATTTTATACGATTGGCATTATGAGCGGCTGCCGATCTATACAGATAAGGGGAACGACTACCTTCCGGGAGACTGCCTGTATTTCAAGAACCCTGAATTCGATCCCGAAAGACCGCAGTGGCGCGGAGAAAACGCTATTTTACTTGAAAATAATCTCTATGCGGCACACGGTCTGGGGATCTTAAGCGGCGAAACGATCATTGAAAAACTGAACGGGCTGAGAAAGCCTCATGCACAGACGTCCGCCTATCTGCTTTCTCAAGTGACACGGGTTGATATTCCTGCATTAATACAAATGATCAGATAGCACATCGGCAGGCGCAAGCTGATCCATCAGCTCCTTCACCGTCGTTAGCCGGACGGAGGCCCGCACGCCCTGTCCGGACCACAATGACATGCCGTCCGGATTCCCTTCAAGCTTCGCCTGTTTTCTCATCGGCTGCGTCAGCGTATTTTGCAGAGGATAAGGCAGCGCTTCAGCTTCGGCCGGGCGCCTGTCTTCCATCCATTGATTGACGATGCCTCTTGCCGGCTTCCCTGAGAACAAACGGGTCAGCCTTGTGTCTGTTTCAACCGCTTCGAGCAATTTTTGTTTGTATGCAGGGTGTGTTCCGCTTTCTTCGCACGTCAAAAAAGCGGTGCCGATTTGAACGCCCTGTGCGCCGAGGGCAAAAGCTGCCGCAACACCTCTTTTGTCAAAAATGCCGCCCGCTGCAATAATCGGAACCGACACATGATCTGCCGCTTGGGGAATTAAAGCCATCGAGCCGACAGCGGGTTCTCCCTTCGTTTTCAAAAAGGCACCCCTGTGGCCGCCAGCTTCACTTCCTTGAACAACGATGACATCCATCCCCAATTCTTCAAGCATCAAGGCTTCTTCAACCGAAACGGCGGTGCCCATTAAACAGCAGTTTCGGTCTTTCAGTTCTTTGACGGCATCGGCCGGCGGCGGGCCAAACGTAAATGAAACGGCGCTGACCCCTTCCCTTAAAATGATTTCGATTTTCTCGTAAAAATCGTCCCAATCGTGTTTCTCTTCTGGCACGGGTGAAGCCGAACGTGCATAAGGTATCTTCTCTTTCCACCCTTCATAATCTTCCCGTCTGACGTTTTCCCGTTTTTCCGGAATGAAGAGGTTGACTTGAAACCCGGCTGATGTCAGCTTTTTAGTCTCCAGAATCTGTTGTTGAAGAACTTCCGGCGTCAAATAGCCGGATGCAAGGCTGCCTAAGCCGCCGCAGTCTGATACGGCGGCGGCGAGCCTTGGTGTTGTCGGTCCGCCCGCCATCGGCGCCTGGATCACAGGCTTTGATAAAGAGAGACGTTCCATGAACTGATTCATTTTATTTTCTCCTTTCAATCGGCTGTGATTTTAAAATAGCATGTCCGGTGCCTCGGGCCGTCGAACTCGCAAAAATATATGCCCTGCCAAGTCCCGAGGACAAGCCTGCCCCCTTCAATGATCATATGTTGCGATGCCCCGACCGTGCTCGCTTTCAAATGCGCCGCGGTATTCCCTTCCATATGGCGGTCAAGCTCATGTTCCCACGGATACACTTCATCGAACCGTCTCAGCATATCGCGTTTAACATCGGGGTCGGCATTTTCATTAATCGTAATGCCTGCCGTTGTATGCGGACAGTAGACAATAACAGTGCCGCTGGAAACGCCATTTTCTGAAACGAATCTTTGGACGTCATTTGTAATATCAAGCATTTCATCGCGCCGGTTTGTTTGAATCTGTATTTTTTTCAACATATGAATCCGCTCCTTTCCTGGCACCCTTTCTCTATTCGTTATAAATCGCCGATTTCCTGTCTGATCATGTAAACGCGCGCCTCATAAGGCTTCATCACAAAAGATGTAAGGTGCTTGTGCGCGTTGATATCAGCATTTGACAGCAGCAGTCCGTCCGTACATAACGAGTATGCGGGATGGTGGTAATACGCCTGGCGCGCGCTAAGGTTGACGATCACGATGGCCGTTTCTTCCCGAAGCTTTCGCAAGTATGCGAAAATCTGCCGGTCCTCAGGCAAGAGCAGTTCATATGATCCGTCGATGAAGACGTCATACCGCTTTCTGATCGCGATCAACCGTTTATAAAAATGATAGACTGACCGGGGGTCATGCTGCTGATGAACCGTATTGATCAGCTTGTAATTTTCGTTCATGCAGAGCCACGGTTCTCCTTTAGTAAAGCCGGCATTTGGCCGATCCGTCCATTGCATCGGCGTGCGGGCGTGATCCCTGCTCTTTTTCCAAACCGCCTTCATGATGTCTTCGTGTGAGCGGCCCTTTTCTTTTTGAATCCGGTAATCATTTTTAATCGATACGTCATCATAATCATCTATCTCGAAGAAAATCGCGTTTGTCATTCCGATTTCCTGCCCTTGATAAATAAACGGGGTGCCTTTCATCAAAAAATACATCGCAGCTAAGGCCTTGGCGCTGTCTACTCTGTATTTCCCGTCATCTCCCCAGACTGAAACGGCCCGGGGTTGATCATGATTTTCGATAAAAAGCGCGTTCCACCCTTTCCCCTCAAGAGCCGATTGCCAGTTTGACAATATCCGCTTGAGTTCGGGGAGATCGAGTTCTCCGCCTTCAATCCCCCAAAGACCGAGGTGTTCAAATTGGAAAATCATGCTGAATATCCCGTTTGATTCTCCAACCCAGTCCTCCGCTTCTTCAGCGCTGACACCGTTTGCTTCGCCGACTGTCATGATATGGGGATACCCGGCGAACGTATTTTCTTTTAGTTCCTGCAATAACGCTATAATCCCGTCGACATTCATATGATAAGCAAATGAAGGCACAAAAGAGAGCCCTTCCGGATTCGGCAGATCCGGAAGTCCTTCTTTTTTCTTAATGTGTGAAATCGCGTCAACCCTGAACCCGTCGATTCCTTTTTGAAGCCACCAGTTGATCATGTCATAAAGAGCGCTTCTCATGTCACTGTTTTCCCAATTCAGATCCGGCTGCTTTTCGTGAAACAGGTGCAGATAATATTGCTCTGTTTTTTCGTCATAAGTCCAGGCTGAGCCGCCGAATATGCTTTCCCAGTTGTTCGGTTCGCTCCCGTCCTTTCCGTCTTGCCAAATATACCAGTCCCGCTTCCCGGAATTCCGCTCTGCCCTTGATTCGATAAACCATGGATGTTCATCGCTCGTATGATTGATGACGAGATCGATGATCAGTTTCATTCCGAACTGATGCGTTTCAGTCAGCAGAGCGTCAAAGTCGTCCATCGTGCCAAATTCCGGCATAATGCTTTGATAATCCCTGATGTCATAACCGTTATCGGCATTGGGAGAATCAAAGACCGGACAAATCCAAATGGCATCTGCCCCGAGCTCCCTGATATACGGAAGCTTCTCTCTGATCCCGTTGATATCTCCGATGCCATCCCCGTTCGAATCCATAAAACTGCGCGGATACACTTGATATATGACAGCCTCTTTCCACCATGCCCTTGTCATTCAAACACCCCTTGTTGTGAAGACATTATGATATATGAATAAAATATTTTTAGACTCCGAACATAAACATCCTATAAACTTTGATATACCAACGATTATACGTTTCTCAATACTAAATATGCTTTGCGGCTTATAAATCCTTTGAAGGCAGCAAGGGTGATGGCAAGAGTAGGTGAAAGAAGCTTTAATCCTTTTGAAACGGAGCATCTGTTAATACAGAATATGTAAAGCATAAATTACAGTTGCTTTTTTACCTATCGGTAAGTAAAATAAATATACAGATTATGCTAAGGATGATTTCAATGAAAAAGAAAATGAACACCCAAGATGCGATTGTTGAAGCAGCATTTACTCTTATTGCCCAACACGGCCTAAAAGGCACGAGCCTTTCAATGATTGCATCGGAAGTCGGCATTTCTAAACCGGCTATTTACTATTATTTCCCTTCTAAAGAAGAGCTGGTGGATTATCTATTTCACATTGTATTTGATGATCACAATTTCTCTGAATTTTTTTCAATCAATGAGTACACGAAGGAAAACTTTAAAAAACGATTAATAACAGACGGCATACGCTATTTTGAAGAGTATAAACATAACTCTCCTGCTTTAAAAGTGGTGCACGAGTTTGTTTTAAGTGCAGCACAAAAACCAAGGTATGAGAAAAAGCTTAAATCTATCATGGAACAATTCTTAGAAGGTTTTGAAGCTTTGCTTTCTTACGGTGTCGAACTCGGTGTCATCTCTTCTAAAAACACCAAAGTGAATGCACACTCCCTTGCCCTGATCATTGATAATTTGGGTAACTTTATGATTTTAGGAATCGAGATGGATTATAAAAAAATATGGGAAACAGCAGTCAGTCATGTGATGAAAGGCAGTGAAAGATTTTGAATCAGGAAACGATCATTGGATTATCTAAAATAGAGAAAACCTTATATTGGATCATTCCACCGGTTTTAGGAGCTGTTCTTGGATGGTTTTTGCCTGTTATAGCCGATTGGGTATTGACCATTCCAATCGTTCCTTTTAAAGGGCCTTTGGAATTTATCACATCACTAAACAATTTCTGGGTTTCAATTATCGCTGCAGTTATCGGAATCGTTGCCGGCCTATTTTTTTCACAATATATTTTCACTGAAATTCTTCAGGTGTTCATCTCTGATCAAAATGTGAAGCTGTTGTTTAAAGAGAAAGAAGTAGTGATTGAGAAAAAAGACATTTCTGCAGTTTATCTTGAGAATAAGGATCTTGTTGTTCTTGATCATAAGGGTACTGAATTGTACCGTGAACAACTTGAATCAAAGAGAGCCCTTGCAGAAAGTGCTTTTAAACATCACGGCTATAAATGGGCAGACGAAGATCCTTTTAAGAATGAGTATCAACGCTGGGTTGCGGATCACCCCGATTTTCCCTCGCATATCAATACGCTACTTTTAGCCAGAGAACGAGCTTTACTGGATAATAAACATGAAGAAGCAAAAATTCTGCGCAAAGACCTGGCAAAGCTTGGAGTGGTTATACAGGATGAAGATAAACGGCAATACGTAAGGATGGTATCGTAATATTTCAGTTGCGAACGCCTAAAAAAGAACATTAGGAATAAATTAAACACCGCTCTTTTTGTGAAAGAGCGGTGTGAATCCATCAGCGGACTGTTACGTCCCAATTGGAAATATTAATTTGTCCTGTGCCTCCGAAAACTTCCGTCCCGAATTCCACACTGCTGACATACTTTGTTTTGGAAAGCCAATGTTTGGAGTCGGCAAGATAATTCGTGAAATCCCGAACATTCAGGTTCGCACGTTGGGTGTTTGCCGTTCTGACAAATGAAAACACGTTCCATCCTTTGCCGCTTCCAGCATCAATATAGCCTTTATATACTTTCCAATTGTGCCCGCCGATCGAAACAGTTTCGACATAAGAACCGGCAGGTCCGGCATTTGTGTTATTGAGCCAGATCATAATCTCATCGGTTGGAGCCGAACCCCAGCTTGCCTTGTTTGTATTGTGGAGCCAAATGTCATATGCGGCATTGTACGTGCCGTTCGCACTGATCGAATAGCTGACTTTCGTGTTGATGTTTTTTTGATCTGACAATCGGGTCGGGAAGCCGCTGCCCGCAGTATAGCCTTCAGTCCAATGCCAGCCGCTGACGATCGACGGATAAGCTTTTACTGTGCTTGTATTGCTCGGCCAATTCCATACCCAGCCCATGTCTGAATCATTGTTATGATAAATGGTCTGCCACCAGCCGCTGACCTGGTCGGCTCCCCAAACATTGTTGAATATGTAGTATTTTTTGTTTTTAAAATACAATTTATCCGACGGGTTTGATGACGAAGCAGCAAGCGCTGAGAGCGGCCCCGTCAGCAGCATGATACATACAGCTCCCCATAGCAGGATAGCTTTTAGCAAATGGTTGTTTCTCACGTATTGAAAACCTCCTCATATTTATACACCCTATTATAAAAAAGAACGAAACGGAGTACATTCGTAAAAAGTCATGAATTTCCATAGATATATCCTCTTATCTTTGAAAAGATATCCATTTTATTGAAATAAAGAACGGCCATCGAACTAAAAAACAGCCGCGGTCGCCCGCAGCTGTCTTTTTAAAATTCCGTTTTTTTCACTTCAATGAAACGGATATGATGATCTTCAGCATCAAGAATTTTAAATTCGCATCCCTCAGTTTTGAGGATGTCACCGTTTTTCAGCTCCATCTTTTGCGTCAGAAGCCAGCCGGCAATCGTATCGACTTCTTCGTTTTCAATCGCGATATGAAGGAGGTCATTCACTTCGTCGATTAAAGCCTTTCCGTCCATAATATAATGGTGTTCGCCTTTTTTTATAATGTGCGGCATTTCGTCCTGATCAAACTCATCCCGGATTTCCCCGACGATTTCCTCCAATATGTCTTCAACCGTAACCAGTCCTGCCGTTCCGCCGTACTCATCAACAAGAATGGCCATATGAATCCGTTCCTTCTGCATGCGAATCAAGAGCTCCTGGATCGGTATGTTCTCAATCACCCTGATGACAGGCCTCATTAAGTCCGTTAAAGGAATCGTCTCGTCGAGAAAATACGATTTAAACAAATCCTTGCTGTTGACAATTCCGATAATATGATCTTTATCATCCTTAATGACCGGATATCTCGTATAGCGTTCATTAATGACGGTTTCAATCGCTTCTTTTATGGATTGATCGGCCAACAAGGTAGCCATCTCCGTTCTCGGCACCATGATTTCCCGGGCCAGTCTGTTGTCAAATTCAAAAATTTTGTTGACGTATTTATACTCAGACTGGTTGATTTCTCCTTTTTTATAGCTTTCAGACAGCATAAGCCGCAGCTCTTCCTCACTGATTGCCACTTCATGCTCTTTAACCGAATGGAACCCGAACAGCTTCGTTAACAGCCGAGCCGAGCCATTCAGCAGTTTGATAAACGGGAACATGATTTTATAAAATAAAATGAGCGGCTTCGCCGTCCATAAGCTGACGGCTTCCGCTTTTTGAATCGCAATCGTTTTTGGCGCAAGCTCGCCGACCACAACGTGCAAAAATGTAATGATGACAAAGGCGGTAACAATCGAAGCCACTCTTAAAACGGATTCAGGCAGGCCAAATAGTTCAAAAAGCGGATGGATGATCCTTTCGAATGTCGATTCTCCGAGCCAGCCGAGCCCTAATGCGGTGATGGTAATGCCGAGCTGGCAGGCAGACAAATATTCATCAAGATTTGTCACCACTCTTTTGGCGGCAATCGCCCGCTTATCCCCGCTTTCAACAAGCTGATCGATTTTTGTGCCGCGGATTTTGACGATCGCAAATTCGGCGACAACGAAAAAAGCCGTAGCTGCAATTAAAAGTATGACGAGTATGAGATTCAGGATATTCAAAAAAAGCCCTTACCAAATATGGTAAGGGGCCACCTCCTTAAGACGAATGGTTAGTCATTACGACCGGACAGGAAAATTGCGACGAAGCGCAGCAGCTCAAACAGCGAAACAAGCGCTGCAGCAACATATGTCAGAGCCGCGGCATCCAGCACCTTGCTGACGCCTCTTTCTTCCGTGTTGCGGATCATTCCTTCTGAAACGATGATCCTTTTTGCCCGGGAGCTTGCGTTAAATTCAACAGGCAGTGTCACAAGCTGAAAGAATACGGCCGCCGAAAACAAAATGATGCCGAGTCCGATCAGATTCAGGCTTCCGAGCAGCATTCCGCCGATAAACAAAAACGGCGCCACTCCCGAAGAAAAGTTCACGATCGGAAACATCTTATGCCTCAAAACAAGTGCGCCGTATGATTCCTGATGCTGCAGGGCATGTCCGCATTCATGGGAAGCAACGGAAACCGCTGCAATTGAACGGCCGTAATATACGGGTTCGGACAGGCGCACAACGCGTGCTGTCGGGTCATAATGGTCTGTCAAGGTTCCTCTTACCGGTTCAACCGGGATATCGTAAAGGCCGTTTTGGTCGAGAATCTGTCTGGCCACTTCGGCTCCAGTTCTCCCGCTTGACGCCTCTACTTTTGAATATTTTTCAAAGTTGCTCTTTACTTTAAATTGTGCCCAAATCGATAAACCTAATGCAGCAAATGTTAACAAGTAAAAAATCATGCTCATGCAATCATCTTCCCTCTTGTGATAAGTCGTTTAAAATTTTAATTGTAAATATATTTTATCCCGAGGGATTTCCTTTTGTACAGAAAAGTGCACTACCTTTTTCTTCGCGGTAAACAAACCCCGATAAAGATCAGCACCATTCCTGACACCATGATGTAGAAAGGCGGCCTTGTGGACAGCTCCTTGAAAAACTCCCTCCAGAATACCTCATCAGAGGAATGATAAACGGCGTTTAAATCAAAAATGAATTGAATGGATGCCGCCGCCATCAGCTGGACTCCGACCAGTATGAAAAAGAGCCTCATTAAACAGGACATTCCGCTCCCATCCCTCATCCGTTTATAAAAAGTGTATGGAAGGACGGGAACCGATATGACGCCCCAGTAAAAATCTTCAGCTCTACCGGTTATTGTCGGTTATCGAAGGTTTATTTTTACCTGAAAAATTTTTGTAAAATAGGGATATACTGAATAAAAAGGAGAGATCGGGTGGTGACACGGTGAAAGTAACGGATCAGGAAAAAGAACAGTTAAGCACGGCGATTGATAAAATGAATGAAGGGCTTGATGCATTCATTCTTCTCTATAACGAATCGGAAAAAGACGAGCAGCTGATTGAATTTGAAGAAGAAACGGCAGAAATGATCAGACAAGCCATTGAACAGCACGGGAAAGTAAGCACCAATCAAAAGTTAAATGCAATCATCAAAGAGATTTTATCATTTTCCCTGCGGAAAGACGGTGAAGAAACATGAAATCAAACCGTGTATTTATCGCATGGCTGAGGTGGCCGATATATGTCCGCATCGCAATCATTATCCTTTTATTGATCATCCTTTTCGGTCAGCTGATCACATTCGTCGAGCCGCAGCAGTTTTCAAACGTTTTTGAAGGCGTATGGTGGGCGCTGATCACCGTGTCCTCAGTCGGATATGGCGATTTTGTCCCTAAAACCGCACTCGGCAAAACCGTCGGCATGCTCCTTATTTTAATAGGGGCAGCGTTTGTCACGGCCTATTTTGCAACGATGGCGACGGCCGCTTTTAGCAAGCAGCAGCGCTACGCCGAAGGCAAGGTCAACTACAGAGGCAAGGGACATATGATCCTGATCGGCTGGAACGAGAAATCCAACAAGCTGATGAGGACGCTCCAGGCCGCCGATTCAAACAAAACGATCGTGCTCATTGATGAAACACTAAAGGAAGGCCCTCTGATGGAAAACATTCATTTCATCAGAGGACCCGCTGCGGATGATGCCACACTGCAAAAAGCCAATATTGAAGAAGCTGAAATCGTCTTTATTACCGCCGATCAGCATAAAAGCGAAATATCTGCAGATATGCAGTCGGTCTTAACATTGCTGGCTGTTAAAGGCTTGAACCCGTCGGTGTATTGCGTTGTAGAAATCTTGACGGAAAAGCAGAAAAAAAATGCCGAGCGCGCCGGAGCGAACCAAATCATCAGTACGGCGGACCTTTTAAAAACAGCAATGCTGCAGCATTTTCTCATTAAAAATCAGCTTCCTGATCCGCTATTTAAGGAAGCCGATATTCATTTCAAAGTCCATCGGGTTCCGCTTCCGAAGACGATGGAAGGTGCGTCTTTTCAAGAAGTGATTCACCATTTCATGAAGGAAGACATTTTCGTCATCGGTATTCACCAAAAAGACGGGCCTGTGCTGTCTCCTTCATTTTCGTACAAGCTTCAGCCGACAGACCAGCTGCTGTCACTTTAGGAAAGAAGCGCCTTTTCGAGTTCTTTTACATACGATTGGCCAAGCTTTTCATAGACGCCGGGAATATCGGCGTCTTTTTCTTTCGGTTCAGCAAACTGGTCAAAAGATGCGCGAAAATTCCCCTGAACGACGTAGTCGTCCAGCGCTTCCTGATAGACGTGGCGAAGCAAAAACGGTGTACCGAGCTTGACCGTCGCATTTTGCGAATCAAGCTGTCCGTCCTCCGCTTCAAACGGAATCCGCAAAAATAAGTATCCTTCCTCATCATCAATTTTATAGTCAAAAAAGCCGCGGTCATATTCCCAGCCGCCGCTGATTACATAACCGAGAGGCTTAAGCGTCTGTTCGAGATGATAAAGAGAAAACGACCGGTTTTCCAGTTCAGAAGGTAAGCTTATCATAAAAAAACTCCTTTTTTCGTTTTTATACTTCTGGGCCCTAGCGCAATTGTTTATCAGGTTCGTGCAGGTGCCCTTCATTGATTTCCTTAAACAGATTGTCCTCCGGCTGCTGCAGGTTGTTTTGCATGCGGAGGAATTTTTTATACTCTCCCATAGTAAAAGGCTTTGCATCATCCGATAACTCGTAGCCAATCTGGCCGTTTGATTCGAGCGTTACGTTTTTCACGTCCGATAATTTTGAAATCCCCTGTGTCCTGAGCCTCATTTCCAGCTGGTCGACAGTCAGGCGGTGCTTTTTTAGGTTCTGCTTCTGAAGCTCGCCGTTTTCGATTAATACAACGGCTTTCCCCGCAATCAGGCTTTCAAAAAAATCAAATTTCATTTTCAAATACTCGATCAACAGAAGGACGATGATAAAGATCGATGCAGCTGCCACCGTTTTAAAAATGCTGTCTTCAATGATCGGCTGAACAATGATCGTTCCGATGGAAATCATGACGACGGTGGTGGCTATTGTCATCTGTGAAATTGATTTTCTCCCCGAAATTCTCAGCAGAATAATACCCGTTAAGATGAGAAACAACGTTTCCAATACAAATAACATGATGTCACTTCACCCGTTTTATTTTTTAGTATGGATCAGAAGCTTGTGCGGTATGAGTATATTTAAACGAATAGGGAAAGACAAAGGTATGAGCTTACAATGGGGAGGGACTTTTATTGAAGAAGGAAAAAATAGCAACGGCTGTCATCGTGTTTATTGCTACATATGCACTGTTTTCACTGGCGGGCGTTTTATTTCCCGTAGATCGTGAATGGTATGAGTCATTAAACAAACCGGATTGGACGCCGTCAGGCCGTTTGATCGGAACCATCTGGAGCGTGCTGTTCGCCTTCATTTCATTAGCGGCGGCGCTTGTGTATGCCACATATGATCTGAGAAAAGCAGCGGCGCCATTTTGGATCATGCTGATCATTAACTATTTGTTTAACCAGGCATTCAGCTATTTTCAATTCACGGAAAAAAACGTACTTGCTGCCGCGGCCGACTCCTTTTTCGTAGCCTTGACCGCTCTTGCGCTCGCCTTGATTACACTTCGCATTCATAAAAGAGCAGCACTTCTCCTTGTCCCTTATGTGTTGTGGAGTTTTTTCGCGACTTATCTCGCGTTTACGATTTACGGGATGAATCATTAGGTTAACGAGCCCCGCCGGCTATTGCCGTGTTAAAATAAGGTGAACAGCTGCCTTACAAGGGGGACCGGAATGGAATGAAGCACTGCTTTCTGCAAACAACACGCATCGGCTTTTCTTTATGGGCTAAAGAGAATTTGAATTTGGCAAAGACATTGTGGGGAAATCGAGATGTGGCCAAATATCTGACAGCAGACGGAATTATGACCGATAGCGAAATAAGAAATCGTTTGCTGCTTGAGATCGAACAATACAAAACACACGGTGTGCAATACTTCCCGATATTTAAAACAGGAAACAACGAATTCATCGGATGTTGCGGACTTCGCCCCTATGACCCGGAAAATGATGTGTACGAGCTTGGTTTTCATCTCGTCCGTTCGGCTTGGGGGAAAGGTTATGCATCTGAAGCGGCTGAGGCCATGATTGAATACGCATTTAACAAAATCCGGGCAAAAAAGCTGTTTGCGGGACATCACCCTGAAAATACAGCTTCACAAAAACGACTGGAAAAATTGGGATTCGTCTACACTCATGACGAATTTTATCCGTCTACTGGACTTCAGCATCCGTCATATGAATTAAAACAGCCTCCTGGACAATAAGTCCGGAGGCTGTTTTTTCGTTTATTGATCCAAACGTTTCTCAAGCTCTGCTTTTTTCTCTTCGAAGCCAGGCTTGCCGAGGAGAGCGAACATATTGACTTTGTACGCTTCCACTCCAGGCTGGTCAAACGGGTTGACGCCGAGCAGGTATCCGCTCATTGCGCAGGCCTTTTCAAAGAAGTACACGAGGTAGCCGAACGTGTAAGCGTTCATTTCAGGTACGTTCACGATCAGGTTCGGCACATTACCGTCTGTGTGCGCGAGCATTGTGCCTTGGAACGCTTTTTTATTGACGAAGTCGACCGTTTTGCCGGCAAGGTAGTTTAAGCCGTCAAGATCATTGTCCGCTTCTTCGATTGTCAGCTCATGTCTCGGCTTTTCAACGTTCAGCACCGTTTCGAACATGTCTCTTCTTCCTTCTTGTACGTATTGTCCAAGAGAGTGAAGATCCGTCGAGAAGTTGGCTGAAGATGGATAAATGCCTTTTTCGTCTTTTCCTTCACTTTCGCCAAAGAGCTGCTTCCACCATTCTGCGAAGTACTGAAGGCCCGGCTCGTAGTTGATCAGCATTTCAATCGTTTTGCCTTTGTTATAAAGGACATTTCTGACGACCGCGTATTGGTAAGCCGGATTGTCTTCAAGCTCTGATGTGGAGAAGTCTTTGCTCGCATCGCGGGCGCCCTTCATCATTTCATCGATATCGGCCCCGCTGACTGCGATTGGAAGCAAGCCGACCGCTGTGAGCACAGAAAAGCGGCCACCGACATCGTCAGGAATGATAAATGATTCAAAGCCTTCCTCATTAGCAAGCGTTTTTAATGCGCCCCGCTCTTTATCAGTTGTTGCATAAATGCGGCGTTTCGCTTCTTCTTTTCCATACTTTTCTTCAAGAAGCTTGCGGAAGATCCGGAAAGCAATCGCCGGTTCTGTCGTTGTGCCTGATTTAGAAATCACGTTGATTGAAAAATCAGCGTCTTCAAGAAGATCCATCACGTCTCTCATGTAAGAAGAGCTGATGTTGTTGCCGATGAAAATCACTTGCGGCGTTTTACGCTTTTCTTTCGGCAGCACATTGTAAAATGAATGATTCAGCATTTCGATCGCCGCTCTTGCGCCGAGGTATGAACCGCCAATTCCAACAACCAGCAAAACATCGGAATCATTTTGAATTTTTTCAGCGCATTTTTTAATGCGGGCGAATTCTTCTTTGTCGTAGTCAGTCGGAAGATCCACCCATCCTAAAAAGTCGCTGCCTGCACCTGTTTTTTCGTGAATGGTATGGTGGGCGACTTTCACGAAGTCACGCAGATATGTAAGTTCATGTTCTTTAAAGAATGGCAATGCTCTTGAGTAGTCAAAACGGACATGCGTCATATTATTAAACCTCCAGTACTAGCTGTTTTCTTCCATATACCCGCCAGCGCTTTCATTTTCATGAGAGTGCGGGCCAAAGGGTTTTAAAACATGTCGATTTTCGGCGACAGCCTCTTCCCTTTTCACTTTATATGAACTCCTTCGTTAAATCAAGTGACGAAAAAAAGGAGGATGGAGGCAGGCGCGCAAAAATGCATGTTTTTCAGCCGCCACGCGCAGTTTTGTCAAAAAGATAACAAATGAACAACGGCTCAAGGTATGGCGGTCCTCCTTGAGCCGTCAAGAAATCTTATAAAGAAGCCTTCAAAATAGACAGAACATCGTCTTTATTCAGCGTTTTAAAGCGGCCGAATTCGCCGTTTGCCATCGCTTTGTCGGCAATCAGATCCAGCTTCTCATCTGTGATGTCATAATCAGCAAGACGATTTGGCGCGCCAAGGCTGGTCCAGAATTTAGACAGCTTCTCGATTCCAACAAGCGCCACTTCACGATCGGTTTTTCCTGTTTCATCTACGTCAAAAACGCGTACGGCAAGCTGTTTAAAGCGGCCGACATTTTCGGAAAGCGTGTGCTTCATCCAATTCGGGAACAGGATCGCAAGCCCTCCCGCATGCGGAATATCGTAGACGGCCGAAACAGCGTGCTCGATATTGTGCGTCGCCCAGTCTCCGCGTGCGCCCATTGATAGCATACCGTTCAGCGCAATGGTGCCTGTATAGAGAATCGTTTCGCGCAGCTCATAGTTTTCAAGGTCTTCAATGAGCTTAGGAGCTGTTTCAATCACCGTTTTGAGCAGGGATTCGCACATCCGGTCCTGATAAGGAGTATTTTCGGTATGGTGAAAATATTGCTCAAACACGTGGGACATCATGTCGACAATGCCGTAAATCGTGTGGTCTTTTGGAACGGTAAATGTGTTGACCGGATCAAGAATTGAAAATTTAGGGAATACGAGCGGGCTTCCCCAGCCGTATTTTTCATTGGTTTCCCAATTTGTGATCACAGATCCCGAGTTCATTTCCGATCCTGTTGCTGCCAACGTTAAAACCGTTCCAAACGGCAGCGCATCAGCAGGAATATGTTTTTTTGTCACAATATCCCATGCATCGCCGTCGTATTTCGCTCCGGCGGCGATCGCTTTCGTACAATCGATGACGCTTCCGCCGCCGACTGCCAATAGAAAGTCAATATCGTTCTCTTTGCAGATCGCGACTCCTTTATTCACAGTGGCAACACGCGGATTCGGTTCGACACCGGGCAATTCATGGACGGTCGCGCCTGCCTTTTCAAGAATTGAAATCACTTGATCGTATAAACCATTTCGTTTAATGCTGCCTCCTCCGTATACGAGCAGGACATTGCGGCCGTAGTGTTTCACCTCTTCTGCCAGCTTTTCAACTTCTCCCCGGCCGAATATCAGCTTCGTGGGATTCCAATATGTAAAATTATCCATCTGCATCTCCTCCTTTATTTACTATTATGGGAAATCGCCGAATGCCCTGTAAAGCGATCTGCTCCTCAGGCGTATAATGTTTCCAAATCCGTCGCAATCTATAAATGTGAAATATAGGACTTCAAAAAGGAGGAAAAACAAATGAATGCACTTCAACGTATTGCATTGGTATTAACAATCATTGGAGCAATCAATTGGGGACTGATAGGATTTTTTCAATTTGACTTGGTTGCAGCCATTTTTGGCGGTCAAGGATCCGCTTTAGCCCGGACCGTTTACGCGCTTGTCGGAATTGCAGGTCTGATCAACCTCGGACTTTTATTTAGACCGGCTGAAGAGACTGCTGGCGAAGACGCCAAGCAGCCGGAAATGCGATAAAAAAACTCCGGCTTTTGCCGGAGTTTTTTCATTTACTTCTTAATAAGATCTTTTCTGTTGGACTGCTCGATCCACTCTTCAAGTTTGTCTTTTAACGTGTTGAATCCTTGTGGAGCAGCTGTATCTTCGGCTTGAACAGCCTTTTGTCTTCTAGGCTTGCTTTCTTTTCGTTCAGGAGCTGCCTGTGTAGCGCGGATAGAAAGGCTGATTTTGCCTTTTTCCTCATCTACAGAAAGAACCTTCACTTGCACCTCATCACCGATCGCCAAGTGCTCATTAATATCTTTAACGAAACCGTGTGTTACTTCAGAAATATGCACAAGTCCCTGTGTTTCTTCATCTAATGCAACAAACGCTCCGTACGCCTGTAATCCAGTCACTTTTCCAGTGTAAACACTGCCTACTTCAAATTTTGCTGTCATAACTAACAACTCCTAAATCATATGAATTTAACTCTTTTTATACGCAATAAAAAATTATATCATACAAGTCTTTATTAAGCAAAAAAACTTTTTTAAGCATTGTATGTTTAAAACCGAGCTGAAAGGGGAATACTAAAGAACAACTAAGGCTTTCTAGTATTCCCCCCTTATGTTGATGCGGACCTTTTAGGTGCGCATTTTTTTATTGAACTGCACCGGTCTTCTGGACAAAGCGTTTCATTCTGACGAGCGCTTCCTGAAGCTGTTCAAGCGAGGAAGCGTAAGAACATCTGATATAGCCTTCGCCGCTCGGCCCGAAAACATTGCCCGGGACGACGGCGACTTTTTCTGCGATGAGAAGCTCCTCAGCAAACTGTTCTGAACTCATGCCCGTTTTTTTAACGGACGGAAACGCGTAAAAAGCGCCCCCCGGCTGATGACAGTCAAGCCCGATCTCGTTCAGTGAATCCACAAACACATTCCTTCGGCGGCGATAGCTTTTTTTCATCTTTTCGACGTCTTCGAGCCCGTTTTTAAGGGCTTCCTCCGCCGCAAATTGAGCCATGCTCGGCGCGCACATCATCGAGTACTGGTGAATTTTCAGCATAGGGTCCCTTAAATATGCAGGAGCTGCGACATATCCAAGGCGCCAGCCTGTCATGGCAAACCCTTTCGAAAAACCCGATATCAATATCGTCCGCTTTTTCATTCCGGCGATTTCCGCAAAGCTTGTATACGCTTCATCGTATGTCAGCTCGGCGTATATTTCATCCGCTATTACAATCAGGTCATGCTGTTCAGCAAAAGCCGCGATCTCTTCCAGTTCTTTTTTTGTATACACAGAGCCTGTCGGATTAGACGGCGTGCAAAGGATAATGGCCTTCGTACGTTCAGTCAGGACGGCTTCAAAATCGGCTGCACTCGCTTTAAATCCGCGCGCTGCGTTCGTGTGAATATGAACCGCTTTTCCTCCCGCCAAAGAAACAAGCGCTTCATAAGCGACAAAACAAGGCTCGGGAATCAGCACTTCTTCTCCGGGATCAAGGATCGCCCTGACCGCAATATCAAGCGCCTGGCTTGCTCCGACTGTGACAATCAGCTCGTCATCAGGAGCATAATCCAGATGAAAGCGTTTATTCAGATAAGCGCTGATCTCTTTCCGCAAAGAAAGAAGACCCGCGTTTGCCGTATATGACGTGTAGCCCTGTTCAAGGGAAAGGATGCTCGCTTCCCTGACATTCCACGCCGTTACAAAATCGGGCTCTCCGACGCCCAATGAAATCACGCCTTCCATTGTGGACGCAAGATCAAAAAATTTGCGGATGCCCGACGGTTTGATTTGCTGGGCTGCTTTAGAAATATAAGTTGTCCTCATTTAAGGAGACACCACGATTCTTTTGTCATCATCACCGGAGTCAAAAACTTTACCGTCATGCTTGTATTTCTTTAAAATAAAGTGGGTGGTTGTCGACACGACCGATTCGAGCGTCGATAATTTTTCGGACACGAAATGCGAAATATCCGACATCGTTCTGCCGCGGATGACAACAGACAGATCATATACGCCTGACATCAAGTAAACGGATTCAACTTCCTGAAAACGATAAATCCGCTCGGCCACTTCGTCAAATCCGACGCCGCGCTTCGGTGTTACCTTCACATCGATCATCGCTGTAACGCCTTCATGGCCGTCGACTTTTCGCCAGTCGATCATTGCCGAATAATCGATGATGACCTTTTCTTTTTCAAGCTTTTCGATAATCGCTTTTGTTTCTTCCTGTGAAATGTTCGCCATTTTAGCAATGGTTTCAGGTTCGAGGCGGCTGTTTTCCTCTAATATTTCCAATATTTCTGTTTCTTTTTCTGTTAGCTTCATCTCGTTATCACACCTTTTATATGTCAAGAAATCTTCTGAATATTATAGCACGTTTTTGAACGAATGTAAGGCGGTAAAAAAAGCGAAATCAAAGCGTGAAAAAAATTTTTTCGGGTACGATAAATAACGTACTCAGGACTTAGGCGACAACATGCAGCCAGATTGTTTGAACATGAAAGAAAAACATTCGGAGTGATTTGGATCATGCTGTTAACAAAACCTTCTATTGAAACCATTCAAGGGGTCAATATATATTATGAGCATTACGAGAATCCGGGCAGGCAATCGCTCGTTTTAATACACGGCTTTCTTTCTTCCTCGTTTTGCTACAGAAAAATCATTCCTCTTCTGAAGGATGAGTTTAATTTAGTCGCCGTTGACCTGCCTCCCTTCGGCCAATCAGAAAAATCCAGCACCTTTGTGTATACCTATCAAAACATGGCCAGGGTGGTCATCGAACTGATCGAAAGGCTGAGGATTAGAGACGCCGTGCTTGTCGGACATTCGATGGGCGGCCAGATTTCACTTTATGCGATAAAGGAAAGGCCTGAACTGTTCAAAAAAGTCGTCCTGCTGTGCAGCTCAGGCTATTTAAAGCGTTCCCCCCGCCCGCTCATTTTCGGGAGCCATATTCCTTATTTTTATTTGTACATCAAGCGCTGGCTGTCAAAACAAGGCGTCCTGAAAAATCTCATGAATGTTGTCTACGACAGATCTCTGATCGATCAGGAGATGATCAATGGCTACCTGAAACCGTTTCTTGACGATCAAATTTTCAGGGCGCTCGCGCGTCTCATCAGACACCGGGAAGGCGATTTATTACCGGACGATTTGAAGAAAATCGAGACGCCTTCCCTCTTAATCTGGGGCGAAGAGGACCGCGTTGTCCCTGTACAGATCGGCAAAAGGCTTCATCAGGATTTGCCCAATTCCATTTTCTATTCCTTGCGGGAAACCGGCCACCTCGTCCCCGAAGAAAATCCGGATTATGTATCAGACAAAATTGCCGATTTCATTTTGACATGAATATAAAAAAACCGCCGTTTGGCGGTTTTTAAATTTTGATCAGCACGAACTGCTGTCTTTGATCGCAAGGAGCCGTTCAGCCAGCTGTTTGCATTTTGCCAGCGGCAGCGTCTGATCAAATGATACTTCAAAAACGGACTGGATAGCTTCGCCCAGCCGCTCTGCGTCGTTTTCCGTGTAGACGGCCTGAACAATCTCGGCCGCTTCCGTTTCATAAAAATCGGGTCCGGCTTGAAACGGATCCCATTCCTTTATGATGTGGATGATTTGTGCTGCTGCCTGACTTTCTTTCATCATGATCACCGCTTCATTGTAATGTTTCAAAAGCTATTGTATCATAACGCGCCGGCTTGTCGATAAGGAAAGCACCAGGCTATCGGCCGGCTTGTCTCCGCTTCCTCCGCCAGGCGATCAGCAGCAGCCCGATGCCGTTGACGAGAATCAATCCGAACATGGTATTTCCGAGGGGCGCCCAGCCGTTTTCCCCCGTCAGCATCACTGACAGCACAACCTTGCCGATCAGCGTCACATTCAATACCGCAAGTCCCCACCCTAAGGAGCGCTTCCAAAATGCCGCGCCAATCAACACGAGAAACCCCATCATAAAAGCGAGCGTGAGCACGGCAGAAAGCGGGTTGGACAAAAGCATCTGCTCGTAATCCAAAACAGCCTGCATCTCCGGATTGATCCGCTCGGGGACGGGAAACCAAAACATGCTGCTCGTCATCAGCAAAAAAGTAACGATGACGCCTTTCCAAGTCCGCCTATAGCAAAAATACGCAAGCGCCACAAGAAAGACCGGGCGAATATACCAGCTCATAGGGTTGAGATGACGCTGAAAAGCCCACTCAGGGCACACTGCTCCATTCCATCGGATGCCACTCCCTTTACTTTATAAAAGCTTTCATGGTTAAAACATTGCAATCTATCCTTATCACAGTTAATGTATAACATATGAAAAAGACATGAGGTGAGATCATGGATTTTAATACAGAACATAACAGACGCGGGACCCAGTCTGTGAAGTGGGACTTAACACAGGAATTATTCGGTGTAGATGACGCGCTTCCAATGTGGGTGGCTGATATGGATTTCCGCGCCCCCCAGCCCGTTATCGACGCTCTTCAGCAGCGCTTGGAGCACGGGGTTTTTGGCTATACATCTGCAAGCGCGGGCACGAACGAAGCTGTCACCGATTGGCTTAG
The DNA here is from genome assembly GCF_018333035.1 of Bacillus sp. J41TS8. Taxonomy (NCBI): domain Bacteria; kingdom Bacillati; phylum Bacillota; class Bacilli; order Caryophanales; family Bacillaceae; genus Bacillus; species Bacillus sp. J41TS8. Next base: position 154,998 of record NZ_BORF01000007.1, on the reverse strand, counting down.
CCGCCGGCACGGATGGAATACTGAACCGGCGTTTATCACTTTCAGCCCGGGCATTGTAACAGCGCTAGCCCAAGCGGTGCAGGCGTACACAGAGCCCGGCGAGCGGGTGGTCGTACAGCCGCCTGTATATACGCCGTTCTTTGATATTGTTGAAAAAAACGGACGGGTTGTGTTACACAATCCATTAATCGAAAAAGACGGCCGCTATGAAATGGATTTTTCCGACCTTGAAAAAAAGCTTGGGGAACCGGATGTGAAGATGTTCATTCTTTGCAATCCGCACAATCCTTCCGGACGTTCATGGTCGAAAGAAGAGCTGACAACGCTGGGCGAACTCTGCCTTAAACACGGTGTCACAGTTGTTTCCGACGAAATCCATTCAGACCTGATGCTGAACGGACTGAACCATACGCCGTTCGCCTCTTTATCTCCGGAATTCGCGGATATTTCGATCACATGCATTGCACCTAGCAAAACGTTTAACTTGGCCGGGTTGCAGGCCTCAGCCATCATCATACCCGACAAGGCGAAGAGAACCGCCTTTGCAAAAGTTATGCAGCGTCAGGGACTGCATTCTTTAAATACATTTGCAGTTGCAGCAATCGAAGCGGCCTATTCAAAAGGCGAACCGTGGCTCGATCAGCTTATCCCTTACATCGAACGAAATATGGAAGAAGTCCGCCGCTTTTTAGCAGAGGAGCTGCCCGAGGTCCGCATGATGGAGCCAGACGCCTCTTACTTGGCATGGCTTGACTGCCGCAAGCTCGGATTGACGGATCAGGACATCAAACGGCTTCTCCTTCATAAAGGAAAGCTGATTCTGGAGCCGGGACCAAAGTACGGACCGGGCGGAGAAGGATTCGTCAGAATGAATGTCGGATGTTCGCTCTCTGTTGTAAAAGACGGGCTCAGACGTCTGAAGACCGCTTTTTCATAAGCGTTCCGGCTGAAAAACGGGCGCTTCTAAGAGCGCTTGTGGATGGTTTCATTCAATTCTCTTTCCAGCTTTTCCGCTTTTTCAGCTTCTTTTTTGGAATGTTTAATGATCAGCCGGAATACAACAATTGCGATGATAAAGAAAACGGCCAGCGTAATAAAAGAAGGGATATATTCTCTTTTGTCTTCAGGAAAATAGAGCATAAACTGAATCAGAAACGGCGCCATTTTTCTTCCTCCCTGAAATGATTTTTTTACCATTTATTTATTATGATACCATTAGGAGGCAGATGCAGTGAACAACCAATTTCAAGTCGGCGATCGTGTAAAGGGCTTTTATAAGACAGGCGTCTACATCGGCGAAATTACGGATGTTAAACCAATGCACTACCTTGTCAAAATCCTCGCCGTGCTGACCCACCCGAAGCAAGGCGATCTTCACCATCCCAACAAGGCAGACGTCCCTTTTTTTCATGAACGAAAAGCGCTCGCTTTCGGTGAACAGACAAATATCCCGCATCGTATGGTGAAGCCGTTCGATGAAGCTGTACCGGATTATGCGGATTCGCTCCGCTCAGCTTTAAACCGTTTAAAAACGGATCTGCAAAACGATTCGTCCGAATACGCGGCAAAATCGCTTGAACTTATTCATGCGCTTGAAAATGAATATTTCCCGCACAAATAACCCAATCTGTTCGCCAGATTGGGTTATTTATGTGGCGTGCGGAAAAACTTTTGAAAGATCAACCCGTTCGCCGATCGTCGTCGGTTTCGGATTTTCCAAATACTTCTTATCCCGTTCTACGAGCCGAAACAGCTTATACGTTGTCATCGCGTCGTCTAGCGCTTTATGCTGTTTTCCCGTTCCTGAATCGCCGTACTCTTCCGCTGCTTTCCACAAATTCGTCAATGTTTTGTCACCAAAGAATTCCTTGTACTCCATGGAAAGATCCCTCATCTCTCCTTTAAACGGAAACGGAACATGGTTGAACATGCAATTTTGCTTCAGCACTTTCATATCCATGTTTCCCCATGTAATGATGGCGCTGTTTTGGTCAGGATCAAGCTCCCGCAGCTTTTCAATCAACGCGTTAAACGTGATGCCTTGGTCAACCTGTTCCTGTGTAATGCTGAGAAATTTTTTGCAGCGCCTCGTTAATTTAGGGAACTTCTTCGGCTTAATATAGCTTGAAAATGTCTCAACCACCTCATCATGAACCGCCTTTACAATCCCTGCTTCTATGATTTCCGGGAAAAAATTTTGCGGGTGATACTTTCCCTCAGGCATTGTAAATTCAAAATCAATAATCAGTAAGGTGCTCGCTTCCAACTTTCACACCTGCCTTTCTATCTCAATATAAAAAACTTATGGATGTAGCGCAGCGGATGGAAATCGTCCAAGCCTAAAGCCTTCTGAATGTTTTCCAAAGTACGTTCATATTTCTCTTATTATATCATTATATTTCTATATTTAAGGTTTTAATTTCTGAAAATGTTGAAAATTCCTTCAAATACCCAATTTTCATTTTTCCAATGAGCAGCGATTCCATACAGCTTCCACATTTCATTTATAATGAAGGAAATTCAAACTTTTTAAGAAGGTGATTCGCATCTCTGTTTATAAGAAAAACCTTGTGATCATGTGGTTCGCGAATTTTTTCGTGGCCGCAAGCTCTACAATGGTTCTGCCGTTTCTTTCCCTCTATATCGAAACGCTCGGCAGCTATTCGGACGGATTTACGGCAAAATGGAGCGGATACGTTTTCGGCGTCACATTTTTGATGGCCTTTTTGGTTTCTCCTTTTTGGGGAAGGTTCGGAGATAAACACGGCTATAAAAAAATCCTCTTGATCACGGGCACCGGCATCGGCACTTGCATTCTTCTCATGTCCCTTGTCTCTTCCGTATACGAACTGTTTTTTTTGAGAATGGCGATGGGGCTCGTAACCGGGTTCATTCCCACTTCCCTTGCCATGATTTCGGCTCAGACGCCGAAAAAAACGGCTGGCAAAGTGCTCGGCACGCTGCAGATGGGCACGGTCTCAGGAGGGTTATTCGGCCCCTTGCTCGGCGGTCTGCTCGCCGATCGCGTCGGTTTTACATATACGTTTTTCATTACGGCATTTGCCATTTACAGCGCCGTTTTCCTCGTGTTTATCGGAGTGCGTGAACGTCCTTTGAAGGCGAAGCGCGATGCCTCCGCCGGGTATACGAGAAAGCAGGTGCTGCAGACGATTTTGCACCAGCGCCCGCTGATTACGGCGATGATCCTCACCGCTGTGATTCAAGTGGGAAACTTCAGTGTTCAGCCGCTGCTTGCCTTATATGTCAGCGAGCTGCACGGAACTGACAATCTCGCATTTTTCTCAGGGCTGGCTTTTTCTGCAACCGGCCTTGGAAGCCTTCTCGCCGCGAGAAAATGGGGCGTCTTAGGCGATCGGTTCGGCCATGGAAAAATATTGATGATTCTCGCGCTGGCTGCCGCGGTTTGCGTTATCCCGCAAGGACTTACATCTCAGTATGAAATGCTTGTGTTCTTCCGCTTTCTGTTCGGAATCGCGCTTGGCGGGATGATTCCCTGCATCACCGCCTTAATCCGAGTTGAATCTCCGGGGCCTATTCAAGGGGAAGTGCTTGGCTATAATGTAAGTTTCAGATTTTTGGGCAATGTCATCGGCCCGGTGCTCGGCGGCGTTCTTTCCAGCTTTTTCGGAATTTCTTCCGCTTTTTACGCAACTGCCGTCCTCTTTTTCGGCGGAGCATGCCTTCTGATATTCCAAAGGTCCCAGCAAAAAAAATCAGAGGCAAAAGCAAGCTGAAATCGGATAAAAAACTGCCAATCTATCAAATTATCCTTCTCGATATCGAAAAAGAATGGTACGATATGGCTAGAATTTAGCGAAAAGAGAGTGACAAAGTTGCGTTCATTTTTTGGATGGATTTTTCTGTTGATGTTAATTCCTATATTTGTCTTTACCTTAATGGCCTCCGGCCGGGAAGCTCAGGATATGAAGCCTCTCGATCAGGTGCTCGATGAGAAGATCAATATAAAAGATATCGGCCTTGTACAAAACAGCTACATGTATGACAGGGACGGCGCCCTGATTTCAGAAATTGTTTCAGATCACCAAAACCGGGTATTTGTCCCCTATAAAAATATCCCTGATCATGTGAAGCAGCTGTTTCTCACTTCAGAGGATCGGCATTTCTTTCAGCATAAAGGCTTTGATTTTATCGGAATGGCCCGGGCCGCCGCAGCCAATGTCAAAAAAGGCGGCATTGATCAGGGAGCCAGCACGATTACACAGCAGCTTTCGAGAAACTTGTATTTGAACCATGAACGAACCTTCGACCGCAAGTTCACAGAGCTCCTGTATTCCTATCAGCTGGAAAAAAAGCTTTCAAAAGAAGAAATTTTTGAGAAATATTTAAACACGATCTATTTTAATCATGGGGTCTACGGAATTGGATCCGCGTCTTATTTCTATTTCAGCAAGCCTTTGAAATCTCTCAACCTTGCCGAAACGGCGTTTATTTGCGCGATCCCTAATAACCCTACATTATATGATCCTTTGAAACATTTTGACTACACAAAAACCCGCCAAAAGCGGCTGCTTGAAGGGCTGAAAAAAGCGGGCGTGATCACTGAAAAAGAATACAGCAAAGCCGTAAAGCAAAAAATTACGCTTCATGTAAAAGAAAAGAAAGACGCTTATCCCGACTATACGACTTATGTCAACGAGGAATTCACCAAATTGGTGTCTGCTTCGGAAGGGTTTGACGAACGGCTGAAAAAGGCAAAAACAAAAGAAGAAAAGAAAAAAATCGAAAAAGAGCTGTCTAACCGCATCAGCTCCCTCACGACGAGCGGGATCAAAATTTATACGGCGCTCGATACCGGGATGCAAAACCGGGTCGTCCAGCAAGTGAATAATCGCCTCCCTTATGAAGGCGTACAAGGCGGAGCGGTGGTGATCAACCACCAAACCCATCAAATCGTCGCCATGTCCGGCGGGAAAAACTATAAAAAGTATGATTACAACCTGGCATTCCAGGCATACAGGCAGCCGGGATCATCGATTAAACCGCTCCTTGACTACGGGCCGTACATTGAAGAAACGGGTGCGACGGCAGGCAGCATGATTGACGCAAGCAAATTTTGCAGCAAAGAATACTGTCCGAACAACTTCAACGAAAGAACATACGGAACCGTGTCGATCAAGACAGCCTTTAAAAATTCGTATAATACACCGGCCGTACGAATGCTGAACCGGGTCGGCGTGCAAAAAGGATTCAGCTATTTAAAACCGTTCGGATTTGATAAAATCGTTCAAAATGACTACCGTCTTCCTGCTGCACTGGGCGGATTTACATGGGGCTTCTCACCGCTGGAGATGGCCGATGCCTATACGACTTTCGGCAATAACGGCAGCTATACATCCAGCCATGCCATCACAAAGGTGACGGACTTAAAAGGCAAAACGCTTTACAAATGGAAAGACAAACCGCAGCAAGTATTCAGCATGCGGACAAACAACCAAATGCGTCAGCTCTTATCAGCGGTTGTCAAAGAAGGAACCGGGAAAAAAGCGAATTTCAGCGGCGGATATGTAGGAGGCAAAACCGGAACATCCAACGGGTACAGAGACCTTTGGTTTGTCGGATTGACGGATACGTACACAATGAGTGTATGGGTCGGAAAAGAGGCAAAAGGCAATGTCGAGTACCTGCATCACGCGGGACCTCAACTTTTGATCTGGAGAGGAACGCTTGCATACGCATCTTAAATCAAAAAAGGGGTGGCTGAAAGTGGCTGATATGCCTGAGCGAATCGTTCTGTTTGACGGCGTGTGCAACTTTTGCGACGGAGCCGTTCAATTCATCATCAAGCATGATCCAGAAGGCTTATTTTCATTCGCTTCCCTGCAATCTGATGCCGGGGGGAAGCTGCTCAAGCAATATCAGCTCCCCTCCGATCATTTTGACAGCTTTATTTTGATCGAAAACGGACGGGTATATCAGAAATCAACCGCGGCCTTGCATGTGGTGAAAAGCCTTCCTGGTCTTTGGCGGGCCGCTTCCGCCCTCTTGATCATTCCCAGACCGCTACGGGACGCCATCTACAGCGTGATTGCGAAAAACCGTTACAAATGGTTTGGGCAAAAAAGCGAGTGCACCATTCCCGGTCCTGAGATCAGAAAACGATTTTTGTCATAAAAAAAACCGGAGCCGCCGGACAAACGTCCGCGCTCCGGTTTTTTGCATGGCTCAAACGGGCAGGCTCGCCATGACGCTGTTATATAGCTTGATGACGATATACACCGTGCCGATTAAAAACGTAAACCAAAACAGCAGCTCAAACATAATAAAGCCGATTAATGACATAAATGAAAGCGTGCTGTGGATCGCATAAACGATAAAAATTAAATATACGAGTGTTGCGAGTAAAAAAAGCGCTGCAATTCCAGCGGCATATTGGACAAAAATAAAGGATAAAAGGCTTGCTCCCAGGTACACGGCAGAACCGACCCTGATTTTCCTCAGGTTCGCTCCTTCAGGATCTTTGGCGAAAAATAAGAGGGCAAGCTCTGTCACAGTATTGGCAATCAGCTTCAAAGCGGAAAATACCATGAAAAAAATCAGCGTAAACACAGCAAACAAAGCCATCCGGATGCCGCTCTCAGAGAAAAATTCGAGCATTCCTTTGTAAATGCCGAGAGAAGACAGTATCCCCATGGCATAGATAACGGAAGAAATCGCAAGAGATGAACTGAAAAGAAGAATTGCGATAAAAGGAAAAAAGCCTGTTACATACGTATTTTTCATAAAAAAAGTCCCTTTCTGATATGTTCCTCATTCATTATGTACGACTTAGGACCTGTTGACAAGAATATTTTCCATATTTTTAATTTCTGCTGTTCGCGGCAGAAAGGGGCAGGATTCTTCACAAATTCGCCATTTACTTGTAAAGTATTATGTGTTGACTAATCAATAGATCGCGAGGAATCGCCGTTGAAAAAAACATTAAAACTGCAGACACGATTAACGATATTTGTCTGCGTCGTCGTTTTGATTTCTTTATTGATCGCGTTTTTTATGGTCGGTTCCGAGACCGCAAGGAACATTCGGGAGCAGGAGCAGCAGATTGCCCTGCAGACGGCGGAGATGGTCGCCGAAGCTCCGATTACGGCGCAATCGCTGGAAAGCGGCGAATACGATGAGCTCCGAAAATACACCGCCCGCGTTCAAAAAATCACCGAGACTGAATTCGTCGTTGTCATGGATATGAACAGCATCCGTAAAACCCACCCGGATCCGAATAAAATCGGAAAGAAATTTGCCGGCGGGGACGAAAAAGAAGTGCTGAAGGGCCGCCGCCACATTAGTACGGCAAAAGGCACGCTCGGTGAATCACTGAGGGCTTTTGTTCCCATCTATAATAAAACGGGCAGCCAGGTCGGAGCGGTAGCGGTCGGAATCACCCTTAACGAGATTGAGCAGATCACCCAGCAAAATCTCCGCCCTTTATATACGGTCATCGTCCTCAGCATCTTCGCCGGAATCATCGGAGCTGTCATCGTGGCGAGGAAAGTAAAAACGATTATGTTCGGTATGGAACCGTATGAAATTGCAACGCTTTTGAATGAACGAAGCGCGATGCTTGAGTCGACAAAAGAAGGGATACTCGCCGTTGACCGAACAGGAAAAATCAAGCTCGCCAACGCGGAAGCGAAGCGCCTGTTTCATAAAATGGGGATCGAAGAGAATCCGATCGACCGGGATGTCACCGACATCTTGCCAAACAACCGCCTGAAACAAGTGATCGATACTCAGAAGCCCGTTCTGGACCGCGACGTTAGAATCAACGGGCTAGAACTTGTCTTTAATGAAGTTCCGATCCACTTAAAAAAGGGAAACATCGTCGGAGCGATTGCCACATTCCGGGACAAAACCGAAGTGAAGCACTTAGCTGAGCAGCTGTCCGGTGTTAAAATGTACGCAAACGCGCTCAGGGCGCAGTCGCACGAGTTTATGAACAAGCTCCACGTGATTCTCGGTCTCGTTCAATTAAAGAACTACGACGAGCTTGGAAACTATATAAAAGACATTGCGATCTATCAGCAGTCTGAAGCGAGCGAAATTATCAACCATATTAAAAACTCGGTGCTCGCCGGCTTTTTGCTCGGCAAGCAGAGCTATATCCGGGAACAGGGGGCCTCGCTGGAGGTTCATTGCAGCACGAGGATTCCGGATACAGCCAACACAGCGGTGATACACGATTTAATCACCGTTATCGGGAACCTTCTCAACAATGCCCTGGATGCCGTTTCCGCAACTGATAAGAAAAATATCTCGATTTCATTCCGCCACCATGACGGACAGCTTGATATTGAAGTCACGGATACGGGAGTCGGCATATCCAAGGAGGAACAGCAGAAAATGTTTGATCAAGGCTTTTCAACAAAGGGCTCCAACCGGGGGTTCGGGCTTTATTTCGTCGAACAAAGCCTTGAAAATTTAAATGGACATATCATCGTGACAAGCGAAAAGAATGAAGGAACGACATTCAGTCTCCGCATTCCGTATGAACCAAAGGAGGATGACCATGATTGATGTATTAATTGTTGAAGATGACCCGATGGTAAGAGAGCTGAATAAACGTTACCTCAGCCAGGTAGAGGGATTTCAGCTGAAGGGAATTGCAGCTTCTTTTCAAGAGGCTCTCACCTTCCTCCGGGAAGAGCACATCGATCTGATCCTGCTCGATATTTATATGCCGGGCAGGAACGGCGTCGAGCTGCTCACTGAGATCAGACGCCAGAATCAAGCTGTCGACGTGATCGTCATCTCAGCGGCCAGTGAAATGGATGTTGTTCAAAAAACGCTGCGGTACGGGGCTGTCGATTACTTAATCAAGCCGTTCGAATTTGAGCGGTTTCAAAGCGCCCTAATCGATTACAAACGGAAGCAGCAGCTTTATGCAAGCAACCGGAATATCAGCCAAAAAGAGCTGGATTTCGAACTTTTTCAAAAAAAACGCGCGCCCGAAAAGATGCATTTGCCAAAAGGGCTGACCAAAAGCACGCTGAATCTCATTTGGTCAAGCATCAGATCGTTTGACAGCTTGACGTTCACAACAGAAGATTTGGCCAATCACACGGAAATCTCTCAAGTTTCAATTCGCAAATACTTGAAGTTTCTGGAGGAAATCGAAGTTCTCAACGTAGAAATGGCCTACGGCACGATCGGCAGACCGGTTTTCCAATATAAATTAAATACAAATGACTTGAACGTGATTAACCAATATCTATAACATGTCCCCTCCCCGCCCGCTGCTTCCTAAAGACAGCGGGCGTTTTTTTGTGACGGTCACGCTTGACTTCTCGCATGCCGCCGTTACCGGACAAGGATTTATCGCGCTCGCTGCGCTTAGGGTTCGACCCAATCGAATCCGCTCTGTTCTTCGCCTTGCGTTTGACGATTCCCGCGCTGGCCTGATTTATCGGCTTATATTAAAGGAAAACGCCAACCGAACGATAGAATAAGAGAGCGTCTGCTCTCTTATTCATTTTTTTGTTACCTTAACAAAATATAAATTTTTTTGACGCCGCCAGTGTCTTTACCACTTTTATGGTATGATGAAAAAGTCTGGTTATCAATCATTTCAGGAATTTTATTGCAGACAGGAAGCAAATCGTATACAATTTAATATTGTTTAATTTCTATATAAAACGTTTTTATTTAAAGGATGCGAAAACATTGAATAAATCAGTCATACCTTCTTTAATTACGATTGGAAACTTTGTTTCGGGCATCTCTTCAATATTGCTTGCATTCAGAGGGTATTTATTCTTAGCCATTATATTTGTTCTGATCGGCGCTATCTTGGACAGCCTTGACGGCATGGCCGCGCGCAGATTAAATGCCGTCAGCCCGTTTGGAAAAGAATTGGATTCTTTGTCTGATATTATCACTTTCGGAGTCGCCCCGGCCATCATCACCTATTCAATCGTTTTTTATGATGCACCGATCTTAGGCCTTCCTTCGACATTGTTATTCCCTGTTTGCGGAGCGCTTCGGCTGGCGCGATTTAATATTCAATCAGAGAACCAGGATTATTTTACAGGCCTTCCGATCACCGCAGCCGGAACAATTCTGGTTTGCTTAAACCTTTTATCAGAGATCCTTGGCAAAAAGCCGTACATTTTGATTATGCTGTTCCTGTCCTTTCTCATGGTCAGCAAAATCAAAGTCATCAGCCTGAAGGGGAAAAAACTATTGAAGAAAGTGAGCTAGTTTTTCATGGAGTTGGCAAAAGAATTGATTTCCCAATACGGGTATTTTGCGATATTCGGGATGCTTGTTCTCGGAATTGTAGGCCTGCCGATACCCGATGAAGTCATGATGACATTTGTCGGTTATCTGTCTTCTATTCATCTATTAAACTATGAGCTGTCTCTTTTGATCAGCTTTTCAGGTGCGGTATCAGGGATGCTCATCAGTTACTTTCTAGGGAAGAAAATCGGTAAACCGCTGCTCGATAAGTTCGGGAAATGGATCGGTCTGACGCCGAAAAGACTGGACACCGTGCACCGCTGGTTTGAAAAATACGGCCCGTGGACGATTCTTTTCGGCTACTTTGTTCCCGGAATCCGCCATGTGACATGCTATCTGTCCGGCATGAACGAGATGGACATGAAAAGGTTCCTGATTTATGCCGGATCAGGGGCTTTTATTTGGTGTCTCGTTTTTATTACGATCGGATACACAATCGGCGTGATTTAAATACCGCTTGCATCCCGTGTGATCAGTAAAGGAGTGAACAGCTTGAAAAAGCGGCTTTACCGGTTTTTGATCGAGTTGACGAATAAAAAGGGCGTGTCCCGGATGCTGAAAAAGTTTGCTCAGTCAAAGCTCAGCAAACCTCTCATCCCCTCCTATATCAAAACCTTTCATATCAATACAGAAGAGATGCTGGAAGATGTCCGCTCTTTTAACAGCCTGCACGAGCTGTTCATCAGAAAATTAAAGAGCGGTGCACGCCCCCTTTCCGCTGAACCAAACAGCCTGGTCAGTCCTGTGGACGGAGTCATCGAAGAAATGGGCGCCATCACGCGCGACAAGCAATTTACCGTCAAACAAAAGCTCTATTCCGTAGAAGAAATGATCGGGCGATCCGAGATCGTGAACCGCTATATCGGCGGAACCTATATCATTATCTATTTAAGCCCGAGGGACTACCACAGAATTCACAGCCCGGCTGACGGTACACTTGAAACGCAATATTCGCTGGGAAGCGCGTCTTACCCCGTGAATCAAATCGGTTTGACCTACGGAAAATCGCCGCTGACAAAAAACTACCGGATGATTTCCGAATTTAAGCATCAATATGGGTCCGCCCTGCTTGTGAAGGTCGGGGCGATGTATATTAACTCGATCGTGATGCTCGAGGAGTCAAAAGAATGGCGTCAAGGCGACGAAATCGCATATTTCTCTTTCGGCTCGACCGTTATCCTGCTGTTTGAAAAGGATACCTTTATTCCTGATGAGCGCCTTCACCCCTCTCTTCAAGTGAAAATGGGAGAGGCGTTAGGATCTCTTGCCAAAAGAAAATCATAATGCAAAGCCCCCGAAAACAGCTTCGGGGGTTTTTTAAATTGCTGCTTTAAAAAAGCTTTCTCCCCGGACAGGGAATTCCCTTTTTTACCTGGATACGACTCCATAATAAATCAAAAGACCTATAAATTGATCAAAATCAAGCAGATTCCTCCTCTTTTCCCGCTCTTTTTCGCTTTAATTTAATTATCAATCGATTATTTTAATTTAAAAAACGCACAGAATTGACACTTTTCTTCTACAATTGAACACATACAAACATGGGGGTGTTTTTGATGGAAGCAGCAAAAGATTTGAAACCGATTACAAATCACGGTCATAAAGAACATAAAAATTTTTTCCAGAAGTTGATCAATTGGAAAATCGGCGTGATTCCGTTTCCGCTATACATTGCGCTTGCGCTGATTATTTTTCTGGCAGCTTACTATAACGAATTGCCGAATGACATGCTTGGCGGTTTCGCGATCATTATGATTCTCGGTATTATTCTCGGGGATGTTGGACAGCGCATTCCGATTTTAAAAGATATCGGCGGACCTGCCATTCTCTCGCTGTTTGTTCCTTCGTTTTTAGTCTTTTTCAAAGTGCTTAACCCCGCATCTATGGAAGCGGTTACGACTTTGATGAAAACGTCGAATTTTCTGTATTTTTACATCGCATGTTTAGTCGCGGGAAGTATTTTAGGAATGCATCGCACAGTTCTGATTCAAGGTTTTATGAGAATGTTCGTTCCGTTGTTGGCCGGGACGGTCGCAGCGGTTGCCGCCGGTATTCTCGTCGGTCTGTTGTTTGGCTACAGCCCTTATGAAGCTTTCTTCTTTATTATTGTACCGATTATTGCCGGAGGCATCGGCGAAGGAATCCTGCCGCTGTCACTCGCTTACTCGCAAATTTTGGGACAATCCACAGATGTATTTGTTTCACAGCTCATTCCGGCCGCTATTATCGGAAACGTCGTTGCCATCATCTCAGCCGGACTGATGAAAAAGCTTGGCGAAAAGCGGCCTGAGCTGAATGGTAACGGCAGGCTCGTCAAATCGAAAAAAGACGATGAAATTTTCAACCAAAAAGAAGAGGAGCCGAAAATCGATTTGAAATTAATGGGTGCCGGCGTTTTAATCGCATGTTCCTTCTTCATTTTCGGCGGTTTGGTCTCCAAGTTCATCGCAATTCCGGGAGCGATCCTGATGATCATCGCGGCGGCTGCCGTAAAATATGCAAAGCTTCTGCCTGCAAGCATGGAAAAAGGCGCACACCAGCTTTACAAATTCATGTCATCAAGCTTCACTTGGCCGCTGATGGTCGGGCTCGGCATTCTTTACATCCCGCTTGATGATGTGGCGTCCGTTATTTCCCTGCGCTTCATCGCCGTCTGCGCTTCAGTCGTCATTGCCATGGTGACATCAGGCTACTTTGTCGGCAAATTAATGAACATGTACCCTGTTGAATCAGCGATTGTCACCGGCTGTCACAGCGGTCTCGGCGGTACGGGGGACGTGGCCATTCTTTCGGCTTCAGGCCGGATGGGGCTGATGCCGTTTGCGCAAATCTCAACGCGTCTCGGCGGAGCAGCAACCGTCATTATGGCGACCGTTTTACTAAGGTTCTTCACCTCGTAAGGGCCGCATAAAAAAACAAAAAGGAGTCTGATCTATACGATCGGATTCCTTTTTTGTTTTCAGCGTTTCTCAACTCTGATATATTCTCTCGGTTTAAAGGGAGCTCTTTCTTTTCCCATTAAGGACTGATCTTCCGCTCCCGTCTGAAGCGGCGTGTAATCCCCGCGATATTGAGGGCCTTCGTCCGTTCCTATCCCCGGAGTCTGTTCACGCGTCATTTCCCTGTTGATCATAAACGCTCCCGCAAAAAGCGAACAAAATAAACTTAAGCTGATAAAAGCTTTCCTTCTCATCTTTCATCACCTCAAATTCATCTTGTTCAAAAAAACTTTCCATTATACAAATGCCGCATTTTTTGTTAAAATTGTTTTCAGGTTCATAAGACCGCATAAACCGCGGTTTTCATGAGATCATGCAGCCGATTAAAATTTGAGTTATAATTTGTCTAGGTCACCAGTTCTAAAAAAGTACATAACGTTTGAAAATTTTAGTATGGAACAGAATGTATTTATACATGCTACCTTAAAGGGAGGTTAATATGACGGCTTTACATATTGCAATTTTATCGCCTTTTGCACTCGCCTTTTTGATTCCGCTATTGGCGAAAAACGTCAGAAAGATTCATACAGGCTGGTTTGTCCTGGTTCTTCCTGTTCTATTATTTATTTATTTTTTCCGCATGATCAAAATGACGGCGGATGGCGGAACATTAAAGGCTGTACTGGAATGGATTCCGTCCTTTGGCATTAACTTTACCGCATACGTTGACGGACTCGGATTGCTATTCGCCCTTCTGATTACAGGGATAGGGTCTTTGGTTGTCCTTTACAGCATCTATTATCTATCTAAAGAAAGAGAGCAGCTCGGACCGTTTTACGTTTATCTGCTCATGTTCATGGGGGCAATGCTCGGCGTTGTTCTCGTTGATAACGTCATTGTACTTTATTTATTTTGGGAATTGACCAGCATATCGTCTTTTTTGCTCATCGGCTATTGGTACAAGCGGGAAAAATCAAGATACGGCGCGACAAAATCGATGCTTATCACCATTTTCGGCGGTCTTTCCATGCTTGGAGGCTTCATTCTTCTTTACACGATTACGGGTTCATTCTCGATCAGAGAAATGATCAACCAAGTTGATTTAATTTCGGGCCACGGCTTTTTCATTCCGGCTCTCGTGCTGGTGTTAATCGGAGCCTTCACTAAATCTGCGCAGTTCCCTTTTTACATCTGGCTTCCAGACGCGATGGAAGCACCAACGCCTGTAAGTGCTTACCTGCACTCCGCCACGATGGTAAAAGCGGGAATTTATATCGTTGCAAGATTCACCCCTGTGTTCGCTTTTTCCGGGGAATGGTTTTGGATCGTGTCCCTCACGGGGATTGTCACGCTTTTCTGGGGTTCGTTCAACGCCGTCAAGCAGACTGATCTAAAAGCGATACTTGCCTTTTCTACGGTCAGCCAGCTCGGAATGATCATGTCGATGCTCGGCGTCGGTGCCGCAGCTTTGCACTATCAAAATTTTGAATACTATATGGTTGCAGTAATCGCCGCCGTTTTTCACTTGATCAACCACGCGACATTTAAAGGCAGCCTGTTCATGGCAGTCGGAATCATCGATCATGAAACGGGAACGAGGGATATCCGCAAGCTTGGCGGTCTGATGACGATCATGCCGATTACGTTTACGATTACGCTGATCGGCGCGTTTTCAATGGCTGGTCTGCCGCCGTTCAACGGCTTTTTGAGCAAGGAAATGTTTTTCACCAGCATGCTCAGGATTACGGATTTTAATTTGTATAACGCCGACACATGGAGTTTTGTGCTTCCTGTTCTGGCTTGGATCGGAAGCGTGTTTACGTTCATTTACTGCATGGTTCTGCTGTTTAAAACGTTCGGGGGGAAATATCAGCCTGAAAAACTTGAAAAACAAGCGCATGAGGCTCCACTCGGCATGCTGATTTCGCCGATTGTCCTCGTCTCTCTCGTGGTGATTTTTTTCTTTTTCCCGAACATTCTGTCATACAGCATCATTGAACCGGCTGCATCGTCGATTATGCCGACCCTTTTGGACGGAGACGAAAAATTCAAGGTTCATATTTACATGTGGCACGGCTTTTCATCTGAACTCTACATGACAATCGGCGTCGTTGCTCTCGGCGTTCTCGCCTATTTGACCTTGTCAAAATGGCGTAAGGTCTACGGCCTCTTCCCGGAAAAACTGACGCTCAACAAACTGTACGACAGCTCGTTGTCTGGACTTGAAAAAGGCTCCAACAAGATTACAAGAACGTATATGACCGGGTTTCTTCGCGATTATCTCGTCTATGTTTTTGTCTTCTTTATCGTGATCATCGGCGGATCGCTCGTTGTTACCGGAGGCTTTTCATACGATGTGAAAGGCAATGCTTCAATCGGCATCTATGAGCTTGTTCTGTCAGCCGTCATGATTGCCGCAACATTTACCACCGTTTTCGCAAGATCAAGACTGACGGCGATTATCGGGCTCGGCGTCATCGGCTACACGCTTGCGCTGTTCTTCGTCATTTTCAGAGCGCCGGATCTCGCGCTGACGCAGCTGATTATCGAAACGATTTCAGTCGCATTGTTCCTGCTTTGCTTCTATCATTTGCCGAAGCTCAGATTCAAGCCGAAGTCGGCTAAGTTCAGGGTCACAAATGCGCTTGTCTCGGTCGGAGTCGGAACTGTTGTGACGCTGCTCGCACTTTCTGCAAACAGCCAGCGCTCCCTTGAAAGCATCGCATCGTATTTTATTGAAAACAGCTATAAACTCGCGGGCGGCCACAATATCGTCAACGTGATATTGGTCGACTTCAGGGGATTTGATACATTGTTTGAAATTACTGTACTTGTCATAGCCGCTTTAGGAATATACGGCATGATCAGGCTCAGAATGGGGAAAGGAGGGGAAGAGCATTGAAAAAGGTTCAGACGAATGATGTGATCCTGCAAACCGTTACAAAGATTGCATCCTTTATCATTCTGCTCTTTTCTTTCCATCTGTTTTTTGCCGGCCATAATAACCCGGGCGGCGGTTTTATCGGCGGATTGATGACGGCGTCTTCGCTCGTCCTTCTGCTGCTTGCCTATGATTTAAAAACGGTGCAGAACATTTTGCCCGTCAACTTTATCTATGTGGCGGCCGTCGGCTTATTCATTTCCGTTTCCACCGGAATCGGCTCATTTTTATTCGGCGCTCAGTTTCTTTCCCACGCGTTTGATTACTTTAACCTTCCGCTCTTGGGGAAAACGGAGCTTGCCACCGCGGTATTGTTTGATATCGGGGTTTATCTCGTAGTGGTCGGCGTGACCATGACCATTATTCAGACGATTGGGGAGAGAGAATAATGGAGATTTTAATGTCTTTTATTGTAGGAATTTTGTTTATGGCGGCGACATATCTCTTGCTTTCAAAAAGCCTTCTGAGGGTGATTATCGGAACTGCCGTTCTCAGCCATGGCGTCCACCTGCTTCTGCTGACAATGGGAGGGTTAAAAAAAGGTGCGCCTCCCATTTTAAATGAAGAGTCGTCAACCTATGTCGACCCTCTCCCTCAGGCGTTGATTTTAACGGCGATCGTCATTGCTTTCGGGGTCACCTCGTTTCTCCTGGTCATGGCTTTCCGCGCCTACCAAGAGCTGAAAATGGATGATATGGATCAAATGAGGGGAAATGATCAACATGAATAATCTTGTAATTCTGCCAATACTGATTCCTTTAATGGCCGCAGTTCTACTCATCTTTATGAACAAGTCGATCGTGCTGATGCGTGCATTCAGCGCCATATCTTCCATTGCGGCGATCGCGGCGGCCGCTGTTCTTGTGCAGACCGTCTATACGGACGGAATCCAGACCTTATATCTCGGCGGGTGGAAGCCGCCGTTCGGGATCAGCCTTGTCGCTGATCAATTCGCCAGCCTTCTGGCGTTAACGACAGCCATTATCGGATTTCTGACGGTTCTTTATTCGTTTCGCTCCATCGGCGAAAAACGCGAGCGTTTCTTTTATTATCCCGCGGTCCAGTTCCTGCTTGCCGGAGTTAGCGGCGCTTTCTTAACCGGGGATTTGTTTAACCTGTTCGTATTTTTTGAGGTTCTCCTGATGGCTTCGTATGTGCTGATCGTCATTGGCGGCACGAAGATCCAGCTGCGGGAATCTCTGAAGTACATCGTCTTTAACATTATCTCTTCCGCCCTCTTTGTCATCGGAGTCGCTTATTTATATGCGGTGACGGGCACATTAAACATGGCGGATTTGAGCGTTCGGATCAGTGAATCGGGCCAAACCGGGCTGATCACGGTCATCGCTGTTTTATTTTTGATCGTCTTCGGTTTAAAAGGCGGCATTTTCCCGCTGTATTTCTGGATGCCTGGTTCTTATTATGCGCCGCCTGCCGCTGTGTCCGCACTGTTTGGCGCACTTCTGACCAAAGTCGGCCTATACGCGATCACAAGGGTGTTTACATTAATTTTCACCCAAGACGCGGCTTTTACTCATCAATTAATGGTCTGGCTTGCGGCCCTTACGATCATCTTCGGTGTCATCGGCTCGATCGCCTACTGGGATGTTCAAAAAATCATTATCTACAATATTGTGACTGCGGTCGGTGTGATCTTATTCGGTATCGCCGCCAATACGCCGGCTTCGATCGAAGGATCTGTCTACTATCTGATTCATGACATGATCATTAAAGGAGCGCTGTTTATGCTTGGCGGAGCGCTGTTTACTCTGACAGGGACAAACAACCTGAAAAAAATGAGCGGCCTGATCAAAAACCATCCGGTGCTCGGCTGGATGTTTATGATTTCAGCTGTTTCATTGGCAGGGGTCCCTCCTTTCAGCGGATTCATCGGCAAGCTGAAAATTGCAGAGGGCGGCTTTCTAAGCGGTGAATTCGTGATTACGCTGCTGATGCTTTTATCCAGTCTGCTCGTCTTGTATTCCGTCATGAAAATATTTATCAACGGCTTCTGGGGGGATGAACAGGAAGATGCTCCGGCCAAAAGACCGCTAAAAGGCTATATGTATCCGGCAGCGGTACTGCTCTTTCTGTCGCTTGCCATCGGACTCGGAACCGAGCTTATCGCGCCGTATTTCCATCAGGCGGCTGATACGCTCGTCAACCCCGAAAAATATATTGAAGCCGTTTTGAAGGAGTAGATCGCATGGCATTACAAATATTGTTGAACTTTATTCTTGCGTTGTGCTGGATGTTTCTGAACAATGACTACACCGCTGCCGGGCTTGTCGTCGGTTATGTGATCGGATTATTCTCGCTCTTTCTGATGAGGCGTTTCTTCCGCCGCCGCTTTTACTTAATTAACATTTGGGCGATCATTAAACTGCTGTTTATTTTTATTAAAGAGCTCGTTCTCGCAAACGTCAGCGTATTAAAGACGATCTTATCCCCAAGGTTAAAAAATAAGCCCGGCATCTTCGCCTTCAAGACAGACCTTAAAGCGGACTGGGAAATCACGACATTGGCGAACCTGATTACGCTGACACCGGGCACATTGGTTGTCGATATCTCTGATGACCGTTCGATTCTTTATATTCATGCGGTCGATATCGATGATGCTGAGAAAGCCATCAGTGATATCCGCATTTCGTTTGAAGAGGCCATTAAGGAGGTAAGCCGCTGATGTTTGAATTTATTTTGCAATTGTCACTCGGCATTTTGGCGGTCTCCACTTTTCTGTATGTCCTGAGGGTCATTAAAGGGCCGAGCATCCCGGACAGAGTGGTGGCGCTTGATGCGATCGGCATCAACCTGATCGGAATTACGGCTCTCGTGTCCATCTTGTTAAATACGACAGCATATTTGGAGGTCATCCTCTTGATCGGTATTCTGGCCTTTATCGGCACCGTCGCATTTTCTAAATTCCTTGAGAAAGGAGAGATTATCGAAAATGATCGAAGCCGCTAAATTGCTTATCGCCGTCTTGGTCCTTCTTGGCGCACTGATATCGATAGCCGCTTCCTTTGGAACGCTGCGGCTGCCTGACGTATACTCAAGAATCCACGCCGCTTCTAAAGGAGCGACATTGGGGATCATCAGCGTGCTGCTCGGCGTATTCTTTTACTTCTGGTTTCTGCACGGCTTCATTACGGCCAAAGTGCTGCTCGGTATCGTCTTTGTATTTCTGACGTCTCCTGTAGGCGCCCACCTGATCGCAAGGGCCGCCTATAACACCGGCGTAAAAATGGAAAAGAAAAGCGTACAGGACGATTATGAAGGCAACAGAAATTTTCTGATTAAAAAGAAGGAAGATTCCTATTTATAAAAAGAAGGAAGATTCCTATTTATAAAAAGAAGGAAGATTCCTATTTATAAAAAGAAAACTCGCCCTAAAAGGCGAGTTTTTTTGGTTTACGATGAAGGGCGGCTGATGACCGCCATCGTGCACCTGGACGTGCAAATCAGGCTGTCTTGCTCATCGCGTATTTCAATTTGAAACACCATTGTTGATTTGCCTACATGCAGAGGCGTTGCGACCGCTTTAACCGTTCCGTCTTTCACCGATTTAATATGGTTGGCGTTGATCTCAAGCCCGAAGCATGCCTGCTCTTTTGGATCGATATGCTGATATGCCCCGATACTTGCCACCGTTTCAGCAAGCGCAACGGACGCACCTCCATGCAGATAACCGAATGGCTGACGCGTTCTTTCGTCGACAGGCATGACCGCAACACACCGCTCTTTGCTGCATTCCTTCAACTCGATTCCCAACGCTTCAAGAAGTGTATGTTTCGTTTCCATCACAATCGTCCCTTCATCAAAGTACGCCTTCAGATTTCGCGATTAAAACAGCCTCTGTCCGTGATCCTACATTCAGTTTGCTGAATACGGAAGTCAGACTGTATTCGATCGACCGCTTGCTTAAATGAAGCGCATCAGCGATTTCCTGATTTGTATAGCCTTTTTCGACTTCTTTTAAGATCAGGCATTCCCTTTCAGTCAAAAGATCGTGCTGGGTCTGCTGGCTGTTTGACTTCGATTTTTGCTGTGTTATCAGCTGCTTGAAATAATCATAATCGACGACAATTTTATTATCCAGTACCTGATATATGTACTCTATAATCTTTTCCTTCGATTCCGTTTTGCTGATGGCGCCGTGCATGCCGGAACGAATCGCCTCTTCAAAATAATCTTCGACTTCATAGCCTGTGTAAACGATAATTTTGCATGATGAACACGTCTCAAGGATTTTCTTAGATAGGTCCATGCCGTTGATTTCACCCAAATTTAAATCCATTAAGATCAGGTCATACGCAGAAAAATCATGCTTCTTGAGAAATTGTTCGCTGGCTTCAGGGCTGAGGCAATCGACAACAAAGTCCTGGTTCGTTTCAAGAATTGCCTTCGTCCCCTCCATGACAGCCGGATGATCATCGATCACAAGTAATCTTCTCATAATTTCCTCCCTTTTGCGTAACCTTGCCCTATCACCATTTTATAGAAAAAACTTGGCGGATGCCAAGCAAAAATGTTAACTAAACATTACAATTCCATTTCAATGGCGACCCTGAAGCCTTTCCCTTCTGCTGTCTGTATATCCAGACTGCCGTTCAGCGCGCGGACTCGCTCGCGAATGCCCGACAGCCCCATGCTTGCGCTGTTTTGATAAAGCTTGTCCGGATCAAAACCGATGCCGTCATCTTCATAATGAAGAACAACTTTTTCTTTTATGCAGACAAGCATAATCAAAACCTCATTAGCTTTCGAGTGTTTAACCGCATTGCTTAAAAGCTCCTGCACAATTCTGTACAAATTCAGCTGCGTGTCCAGGTCGAGCACCTTTGAGAACCTTTCCGTATTGAGGCGGATCTTATCGATCGATGAGGACTCCTGATGCTGTGCCGCCAGTTTCGAAAGGGCTTTGACCAGTCCGAGATCGTACAACAGCTGCGGCCTCAGCTCCTGACACGTTTCCCTTGTCGTCTGGATGACGGTGGACATTTGCTCATTCATATTGATGAGCCTTTGCCTGATTTGATTCGTACAGACTTTATCTTTTTCAAAATCAGCCAGAAACATCTCGCTTTGATGCTTCAAGGAAATCATGTCCTGCAGCACAGAATCATGAAGATCACGGGCCAAATCAGATCTCTGCTTCTCTTCAATCGCAAACATCAATTTATTCAGCCACGCCGGATTCGGCCCTTCTTTTTTCACATGTTCCAGATGCTCCATCAGCTCGCCGATTTTCAAGACGTTTTCCAGGGAAACACTCGTATAAAACGCCAGCGTCTCAAGCCACGAAATCTCATCGCGCGTCAGCCTAGGCGTATTTAAAACCGACAAACACAGCATGACATAAGAAGTCCCGCCCCGTTCACCGATCTTAATCAAAAATCCGCGGTCGACTTCGACGATTTTACCGATGTCGGTGATGACCTTGGTTACTTCTTGTTCGTACGGGATCCACGGTTTTTCTTCTGCATCATTCTCTAGCATCGATACCGATCCATCGTTTTTTACTTTGAGCATATAAATATTATTAACAAGAAGCACGTCCAAAACGATTTGTTTTAACTCCATTAAAACTTGATTTAAAGACGTAAATGTTCGAATGGTTTGAGTAAATTTAAAAATACTATCCTGGTAGTTAAATTTTTCTGAAAAGCGCTTTAGCCGAAAGCGAAAATCAATAATTTCTTTTAAATAGAAAACGCCTACCATGATAAGATATGTAAAGATTGTAACCTGTACTGTGAAAAATTCTCCTTCTTGATGCTTAACAATGGCTAAAATAGTAATAATTAAAGAAGTTGGAATTATCGCTAAAAAACTATAATATTTCAATCGACCAATTAAAAATTCAATATCATATATTTTATTAGACATAAATTGATATACCAAAGATAAAGGAATCAGCAACAGAAACGGGGACACAACAATGGCCGAGAAAATATAATCGCCAAAGACCAGCATAGGAAGTACATAGAAAAACAAAAAAGGTACCAATGCAATGAAGTTCATCAACATTAATATTTTCAATAAGTAGGACTGTTGAGAATACTTGAATTTAATTAAGGCATATGTAATCAGAATAAAAACAATAACCGTCGAAATAAAGAACGACAATAAGTTAATACTTTTTAGAATACTTCCCTCAAATTCAAATAAGTATAAACCAGCTTCAAGTATGAGGTTTATAAATGGTATTAAATAAAGTAAAAAAACTTTATTACTGAAAAATGTTTTCCCTATCTCTTTAAAGTATCGATAAATAAAATGTAAGTAGCTAGTTGGAACAGCTAAAAAAGTAAGTATATTTACAAATCTACTGAAAGTGTCACCTCTTGCAACTGCGCCTGCACTAACATAAGCTATAGAAGTAATAAGCAGAAATAGGACTAATAAAAATGCTGAGAAAAGATTTTTAGATTTGTTTACTTTAAAAATAAAATACACACAAATTAAACATAAAAAGTAAAAGATCAACGGAATGATAAATATAAAAAAACTGTCATAACTGACTAAATCCAAATATATCAGAGAATCATTCTCAAATACTTTCCCATTTCTTTCAATTGTTAACGTTAAAACGTTTGACAATGTATATTCCTTATCTTTTTTAAATGGAACCTGCTGCCCATTTATTCTATGAATGATATCTCCTTCTTTTAATTCTGCATAATCAGCGGCTAAAGTGTGTTTTTTCACTTCCACAACTTCAAGACTGTATTCATCAAGATTTTTCACCTTTAACCCAACTAGATTATTATTAAAACTAAGATAGCAAACATAGAGAACATAAATAAAACTTAACAATATGAGAACTAGTGAAACCTTGTTATAATATGACTTCATTTAGAAATCCCTACTATTCATTATTTGAACCATAAATTAGGGTAAGGACCCCAACCTGCTTCAATTCTTTTAAAACCTTCAATTAAACTGAAAACTTGGTCTTTATCAACACCTATAAGACTGGCTTTGCCAGCAATAACCTGTTCCAACACTTCCGGGTGTTCAACCAAAAAACTCACGATCTCCTGCATAATACTCTCCTCGTAAAGACTCGTTTAAAAGCGCAGACATCAAACGTTCTTTTTCCATATCCCCCAACTCCAACTCCTCAATCCCCTTCTTAAATTTCTGAATAGCGAGCTGATTCATAACATACATATACTGAGTGACGCCTGCTGCTTTCAATTTCTCTTTATAGCATTTTATTTCTTTATCGGCAATTTTATCCTCAGTTTCAAATGTTTTTAATAAATCAATCGACGGCTGGTTAAATTTTCTTGACAAATATAAGTACGCAAGCGTCCGCTTTTTCTTGGCGATATCGCTTTTTGAATCATAAAAAAGTGCTTTATAATCATTTTCGATTTGTGAAGCAATGCCCAGCTGATATGCGTACTTCTCCACCGCCGGGTCAAATTTGCCCGTGGCAAGCATCGCCCCAAGCACGCATGGCAGAGCCGTCAGCGCCCCGGACTTACGCTTGATCATGTCAAGGCATTCATCTTCAGTGGCAGGCCGGTTGCTGAGATCGTCATGCTGTCCCTGCATCGATTGAAGTATATATTCCATCAGTTTTTCAAAAAACACCGGTTCTTTCGACACCGAACTGATCACTTTAATGCTTATTGTATAAAGCGCAGTCGCCGCATTCATTGCGACTGAACGGTTTATTTTCATCCAAGGTTCATCGGGGCTGTCTTCATCCTCTAAATCATCGAATATATCAAACGCAAGAATCAAAAGTTCTATGCCCGCTCCAAGCGTTTCCGCCGCATCAGTGTCCGTGCCGCCGAAACTTTGGTAATGATAAAAAGCAAGCTCGCTGAAATGCAACTGGTCCTTTGCATCTAGAAAAGCGTGCAGCGTCCGATTTAAGTCCGCGTTGGGAATCTCAACGTCTATAAAATGATTCATTCTTTGCTTGATTTTACTGTGATCTAGACAAAAAAGCTTAGAGATGGTGCTCCCTCCTTTCTTAATATTTTACTAAATCAAATTCCCGATTGACAGAGCAATTTTTTTATTTAACAATTATATAATAATATATCCTTTTTTTGGATTTGTTTGCAAAAAAAAAAGACTTGTCTGAAACAAGTCTTTTTACGAGGTTTTTAGATATGTGTACTTATCGTATTGATCAATGCTTTTGTTAATCTTGCGCAAGGAGTCCTTTGTTTCTCTGATTTCATTCTCTAGCCGCCAAAGCAGTTGTTTTAATTCTTCAATTTGTTGCTTTTCCACCGATTCCACACTCCTTTTGGAAGATCAATCAATTTGTGTATAGTGAACGAGTCATAGGTATTTGATCTGTTAATACAAGTTTAAAGGGAATTGGTCTCTTTTTCACCGAAAAGTTGCATATAAATTCATGCGTTACACCGCAAACTTTAAATAGACCATAACACCCATTCTACACGACTTGCGATTAGTTCTCAATTCCTAATGAAACATAAAATTTTAGTTTGTTTTTAAAGGGATCAAATAAAGATCACTAATAAACCCCTTTAGCACCGCAAGTTCAGTTATTTTTTGTTCGTTTTGCGACATTGAGTCTAAAGTAATAACTAGCGGGGAATAGAAAAACTTGATTGTTCAAGGAACGCAGATCGGGTATGCACCACCGAAAAACACGCAATAGACCGACACGCATTTCGGCCCTTAAAAAAAACCGACCCTTCGCCTTACACCGCAAAAACCGCAATTTGACCCGTAAAAATTGAAACGAGGTGTTCATATTGCTTCCTTCTCATTGCTTTTGGATGCATCCATACCAACATATCCGCTGCCGGCAGGTCTATCCGGAAGTTGAAGCCAGCGCCTTTTCGCGTTCGGCAAAAGAAGCGGAGGGCTTGATGGCTGACGGACAAAGAATTTTAAGCAGGCTTTCAGCATCGCGTGCTTTGGCTCACCAAATCATGACGGCTGCCCAAAGCAACCAAAAAAATACCGTCCTTGCCCTGCTCAGACAAACTGGCGTCCGCAGCCAGCTTGATGCCTCTTTCGATCCCGACGGCATCCGCATCATGCTTATCAGCCCCCGCAGCAGAATATTCCTCCTCCTGCGTTGGTCTTAGCGCAAAAAAAATTCCGGTCCCTAAAAAGGAGCCGGAATTTTTTTATAAAAGTTTTTGACACCAATCAACGGCTTCAAGATAGCATTGATACGCTTCATCTTTTGTTAAGCCTTCTGTTTCTGGCGTGCTGTCTTCCCATTCGTTTCGCTCGATCGATTTTGCAAGCCGTAAGATTTTTCGATAATCGTTTTCTTTGCCGAGCAGTGCTTGTCCTACTTCGTCCGTCAGCGGCAGTTCGCTGATGACTTCCGCCAGTTCTTTGTGAAGCAGTGTATCGATAAATGAAAACATGCCTGTCAGCATATAAGAAGCCGGCTGAGGGCGATTCGTTTTTTTCGCCAGCAATTCGCAAAGCTTCGCGCGGATCAGCGAAATCTTGACGACTTCGTTCTTGCTGGAGTTTTGTTTTTTCGTTAAATCCTTAAATGAGAGGATGAAGATCCACCTTTTGATTTCTTTAAATCCGAGAAGCACGATAGC
The DNA here is from genome assembly GCF_018333035.1 of Bacillus sp. J41TS8. NCBI lineage: Bacteria > Bacillati > Bacillota > Bacilli > Caryophanales > Bacillaceae > Bacillus > Bacillus sp. J41TS8. Next base: position 129,274 of record NZ_BORF01000007.1, on the reverse strand, counting down.
CTGGCGGATGCTTTTAATCTTTTGAATCGGCCGGTTGGCCGGAGAGTTCAACAGCTTCAGCAGCTGGTAGGAAAGCGACAAATCGCGTTCTATAATATTTGTGACGTTTTCAATATCAGGCTGATCTTCGCTTAATTCATGCAGCAGCTCATAGTAAGCATGGAAATGATATGTAATGTCCTGACCGTCAATCACAGCGGGCTCGCTGAAGAAATAGCCTTGAAACAGTTGAAATCCGTCTTTTACAGCCTGCTCATAATCCTTTCGCGTCTCCACTTTTTCAGCGAGGAACGTCAGACGGTGGTTCCGGCATGATCGAAGGATGCTCTGTCTTTCCTGCCGCGTCGTTTTGAAAAAATCGATCTTCAAAATATCAATGGATGCCAAAAGCTGATGGAGCAAGTCCCTCTCCACGCGATGCTTTAAACAAAAATCATCAAGGGCAATCGTGTAGCCGAGGCTTTTCAAATGCCTGCACCTTTCGATAAGCTCAGGGGTGATCGGCACATCTTCAAGGATTTCTACAACGAGCTGGTCCGGATCAAAATAAGTCGGCAGCCCTGATGCCAAAAGACCTTCGGTAAAATTCACGTAATACCTTTTGCCTTCTGTCAATTTATCGATTCCAATGTTTAAAAAGCTGTTAATCATCAATTCTGTTGTCGCTTGATCACCGTCAATACCGGAAAAAAAGTTTTTCTCGCTTTCTCTGTATAAAAGCTCGTATGCGACAACTTGTTCTTTTCTGTTGAATATTGGCTGTCTGGCAACGAATACCCTCATTCTTCTTCCCCCTAGCGACTGAGGTGCCTTCGCTTTTAAGTATATCAATTAAATGAGCAAATCCCGTCCGCTTAAAAAATCCGCCCAAATATTGAACTTAATATTGAAAAACAGATAATCCCCGAAGAAATTATCTGTTTCAATCCCCAGTTATATTAAAAACTATCGTTTACAGAGTCAACCTTGATCCAGACCTTTTTTCGCCTTGATTTTTGCTTCGTGAATTTGCTGCATCTTGTTGTTCCAGCAAGCTTCGCTTAAATCGACAGGATATTCTTCGGGCTTGCTGATCCGCTTATACTCTTCCCAAAGCAAACTGAGATTTTCTTGAACATACCGCTTAATATCCTGAATGCTCGGATTCTCATAAACAAGCTCGCCTTTTTCAAAGATCGGCTGGTGAAGGTCTTTCGCATCAAAATTCGTCACAAACTTGCTGATAAACGTATGAACGGGGTGAAACATCTTCAGCCGCTCCTGTTCATTGACCTTTTCATAGTCCAAAGCGATATAATCGCCTTCTGAATGGTGGTTCAGCTGATTGATGATTCTGTACACCTTTTTCAAGCCTGGAGTCGTCACTTTTTCCGGATTCGAAGAAATTTTAATCGTGTCTGCCATCTTTCCGTCTTCTTCGATGGAAACGAGTTTGTAAACCGCGCCGAGAGCCGGCTGATCATAAGCGGTAATCAGCTTTGTGCCGACGCCCCAGACGTCGATTTTTGCGCCCTGGGCTTTCAGGTTCATAATCGTATACTCATCAAGATCGCTTGAGGCGACGACTTTTGTATCTGTAAAACCGGCTTCATCCAGCATGGCTCTCGCTTTCTTGGACAAATAGGCGAGGTCTCCGCTGTCCAGGCGGATTCCCGAAAATTCAATTTGATCACCGAATTCCTTCGCCACTTTGATTGCATTTGGAATGCCGGAACGCACCGTATCATATGTATCGACCAAAAAGACACATTTTTTATGGGTTTCCGCATATTTTTTAAATGCCGTGTATTCGTCGCGGTAGGCTTGAACAAGCGCATGGGCGTGCGTGCCCGATACCGGAATGTCAAAACGCTTGCCGGCGCGGACATTGCTTGTCGCATCGAACCCGCCGATAATCGCGGCCCTTGCTCCCCACATCGCCGCGTCCATTTCATGCGCGCGCCTTGTTCCAAATTCGAGCGCCGTCTCATCTCCGATCACACTTTTGATTCTCGCGGCTTTTGTCGCGATCAATGTTTGGTAATTCACAATGTTGAGCAGAGCCGTTTCAATCAGCTGCGCTTCGGCCAAAGGCGCTTCGATCCTCATGATCGGTTCGTTTCCAAACACGATTTCGCCTTCCTGCATGGAATAAAGCGAACCGGTGAATCTCATATCTTTTAAAAAGCTGAGAAAGTCATCTTTGAAGCCCAGCTCTTCTTTTAAATAAACTAAATCGCTTTCAGTAAATCTGAAATCCCGCAAAAACTCAATCGCTTTTTCAAGACCGGCAAAAACGGCAAAACCGCTGTCAAAAGGGAGCTTTCTGAAAAACAGTTCAAAAACGGCTTTCTTTTGATCAATGCCGTCGCGCCAATACGTTTCCGCCATATTAATTTGATATAGGTCTGTGTGTAGTGCTAGACTGTCGTCTGTAAAACGGTGTTCCAACCTTCATTTCTCCTTCCTCAATCTGACACTGAGGCTCCCAGGGTGTTTGCAAAATGAGAAAGAGCCCAGTCGTGCCCGTCCGGGTTAAAGCTAGCCACTGCGTTTTGATGAATGACAAGATTAAACCCTTTATTATAAGCGTCTACTGCGGTATGGAGCACGCATATATCTGTGCATACGCCAACGAGGTGCAGTTCTTTAATATCCCTTTCACGAAGCTTCAGCTCGAGGTTTGTCCCGGCAAAAGCAGAGTACCTTGTTTTTTCCATGTAATAGACATTCTGATCATGTTCGTGTTTTCGATAAAGCGCTTCAAGCTTTCCGTATAAATCCTGTCCTGATGTACCTTTTATATTATGTGGAGGAAACAAACGGGTTTCCGGATGATGCGAATCGCCGGCCTCGTGTGAATCGACTGCAAATACGACGTAATCGCCGTTTTGAATAAACGTTTCCGCGAGACGCGTCACGGCGTCTTCGATTTCCCGGCCTGGTTCTCCGCACGTCAGCTTTCCGTCAGCTGCGACAAAGTCATTTGTATAATCTATACATATAAGAGCTTTTTTCATTGCCGCCCTCCCCGCCTTTTGTATGATAGGTAACATTATAACTTATCTAAACGGACAAGTGAATGGCGAATCAAGCGGATATGGCTGCAAAGCCGCGCCAGCAGCGGGTTTTTTCTTTTTCAGAAAAAAACAAAAACCGCGGGTTTTCGCACGCCCTGTGGAAGACGCGTGCGAAAACCCGTGCCTCATCTCTTGTTTAAAACCGACTGCTCAAAGATGTCGTCCTGAACATAAATCGATTCTTTCTCTACAGCCTCACGCGCTGCGAGGACAAGTCCAAGGGGAGTATCCGATTGCTGGTCGGACACGATGGAAAAAGGAACACCTTGTTTATTGGACTCCTTGATGTAAGGAGATAAATGAGAGTAGTCGATTTCACCGTTCAGCAATAATGTCGCATCTGCTTTTGAGCCAAGCGCATCGATGACTTCGCGGTATGCCTGCGGACGCAGCACTTGTCCTTTCGTCAATGCGATGATAACCCGTTCCCTCAGCGAGCCTAAAAACAGTCTGCGTTCATCCGGCTTCGTTTCGCGTGGTCCATACATTCCCTGCTGTAAATATTGATCCATTGATTGGTCGCTCACGTCTTAGACCCTCCAGTTTATCTTGCTGGCAGCTTGTTTTAAGCTGCGTTTTTTTATCAGTATGCCCATGAAAACAGCGGGCATGAGCCCGGGCTACATTTCGGTCACCCATTGTACAATCTTTTTGGACAGCTCCTCGGCCGCATCCGCTTCAGCCACTTTCGACAATGACCGGTCAAGCTTTTCGGCGAGCTCTGCTTTTTCTTCTTCATAAGAAATCAGCTTACTCCACTCCAGTTGCGGCACAGCCACAAGCGTATGAAATTCCTTTTTATTTTCATGGAGGTAAACGTCTGTGATCATCTGATCTTTGTTCAAGATGTTTGCCTTCCTTATTTTCATCTTTGTCACCTGCCTTATCTATCTTTTTTCCCATTATACTATAAAAAAGAAACAGCCTCTTTAAAAGAGGCTGTCACAGGTTCAATGACTTGAAACCGTCGATCACATCCGCATCTGTGAAGGATGTTTTATTGCTATTGTTTTGAATCAAACCGTAGTCCCCTGTTAAAAATGTACCCGCTCCTCCTCCGGAAACATCCGTGCACTTCGGGGAAATGGCAAACACATCTCCAAAGAAGGCTGCGCTGTCATCAACGACTTGCCTGATAAAAATCGGTCCGACGATCGCCGGCATCTTCACACCTCCGCCATTCAATTTATTAGCATCATATGTGAAAATGGGCAAAACGTTCAGACTTCAGGATTTTCCGCCGTTTCTTTTTTATACCTCTGCCTTAAACGGACAAGGCGGACGATATTCAATGTAAAAGCCTTGAGCAGGGCATAAGCCGGAACGGCCAGGATCATGCCGAGAATGCCTCCGAAGCTTCCGGCGCCGATTAATAAAAGGATGATCGTCAGCGGATGCGTATTCAGACGGCGGCCGATAATCAGCGGCGACAGCAGATTTCCGTCTGTCTGCTGAACGGCAACGACGATGATCAGCGCGATGAATGCTTTCGTCGGCGAGTCGAGAAAAGCGATAATGACAGCCGGTGTCGCTCCAAGAAACGGTCCGACATATGGAATAATATTCGTCACGGCAATAATCACGCCGAGAATCAGCGCGTATTTCACACCGGCGATCCAAAAACCGATGAAGCACGCCGTTCCGACAAACATACAAACGATCAACTGTCCTTGAATGTAAGCCGCCAGCGTCTCATACAAATCCTTAAAAATTTTCAGTCCTTCATTTTTGTACTTGTCAGGCAGAATCTTGACAGCCAAATTCGGGAAACGGTTGCCGTCCTTCAGCATATAAAACAGGATGAACGGCACGGTAACAGCCGTGATCGCAATGTTGGTCACAACACCGAATACAGAAGACAGGCTCCCTGTAATATTCTCAGGCAGGCTCGTCAGATATTCGCCGATTGAGCTTTCGATTTTGGCAACCGATACGAAGTCCTGATTCATCATCCAAGTGAACCACTGCGAATTCGACATTTGCTTAATGAAAATCTGGATCTGTTTCACATAGGACGGGATGCTGTTAAACAGATCGGTCACCTGCTTTGTAAACACAGGACCGACAGCTGACAGCACAAACACGATCAATGCCACAAACGCCAAATAGATCAGCAGAATGGACAGCGTTCTCGGCAGCTTTTTCTCAAGAAACCGCACGATCGGATTGAATATAAAATACAAGATTCCCGCAATTAAAATCGGAGTAAATAAAGTCGATGCAAATACAATGATCGGTTCGAAAAGAAAAGACACTTTTGTCGACACATAAATAATAAGAAGAACCAATAAAATTTGCAGCGTCCAAAAATGGGTTTTTGATTTAAACAAGCTTTGTTTCCTCCCGGCTTTTTTCATTAATCTAAAAACTACTATTCCCACTAACGTCTGTCAACTGTTTTCCTTCCATTCATACGAAAAAGCTTTGACAGGGTTTCATTTCAACACCTTTTTGAGCAAAAAAGATTGACAGCTTCACCCGTTGTAAATACAATAATTACAACGGAAGGGTGATTTGATGAAGATCAGCAGCAGATTTACGATAGCCGTACATATGTTATCCTTGATGCAAGTCCGAAGCGACCATTTGACATCAGAGCAAATCGCAGACAGCGTCAATACCAATCCGGTCATCATCCGCCAAATCAGCAGATTGCTGAAAAAAGCGGGCTTGATTGAAGTAAAGCGCGGCACAGGCGGCGCGCACTTATTACGGGATGCCGGCGCCATTTCTTTGTATGATGTCTATAAAGCCGTCGAAGTTGTCGGTGAAGGCGAACTGTTTCACACTCACGAAAATCCCAATCCTGATTGCTGGGTTGGCGCGAATATCCACCAGGTTCTTGAGCTTATTTTATTAAAAGCGCAAACAGCCATGGAGACTATACTCAAAGAAATTTCTATAAAAGAATTGACTGATCTGATTATCCAAAAAAAGAATGCTTCTCAATGAGGCATGATTCTTTCCACCTTGTTGTAACATCCACGCTTACAACAGGCGTCTTGCATTATATTTTTTCGCCTCGTTGTAATATTGTTCATTACAACGGTGGGTACCATGTGATCAACACAGGCGAATTCGGATTTCCAACACATTAAGGGAGGACTTAACATGACGAATCATATAAAAGAAATCAACTGGGAGCAAAACACCAACTCTTACATTCAGCTCATACCGAATATTGAGTACACAAAAGTGAAAGACACTTCTTTGACATTACATTTGCTGGTGCGCCGCAATCCAATGGATGCGTTATTTAACCGGGAAGGCAATCAAGAAACATACCCGCTGATTATTTATCTGCAAGGGTGCGGATGGGGGTGGACAAAACAGGATACATCCGCCTTTATCCCCCAGCTGGTTCCATTTGTCGAGCAAGGCTATGTCGTGGCAAGCGTTCAATACAGAGGCAGCGGAGAGGCGGTGTTTCCGGCTCAGCTTCATGATGTGAAAACAGCTGTCCGCTTTTTAAAAGCAAATGCCGACCGCTATAACATCGATCCTGATAGAGTGGGAGTCTGGGGGGATTCTTCAGGCGGCCATTTGGCTCTTTTGCTTGGATTGACCGAAGGAATTGAAGAATTAGAAGGCCAGGACGAACACCGTCATGTATCGAGCAAAGTCGATGCGGTTGCGGACTGGTTCGGCCCGGTTGATCTTCTGTCCATGAGCAAGTATCCGTCCATCTTCGACCATGATTCACCCAATTCACCGGAATCCAAGCTGATCGGCGGACCTGTTCAAGAAAACAGAGAACAGGCGAAACAAGCGAGTCCGATAAGCTATGTTCACAGGGACGCGCCCCCCATTCTGATCATGCACGGGGATCAGGACGATGTCGTCCCTTATGAACAAAGCGTCCAATTGTTTGAAGCCTTAATAAAAGAAGGCCATGAAGCCCTTATGTATAAAATAAACGGGGCCGGACATAACGGTTTTACCCAGGCTCATACCCTTGACATCGTCAAATCGTTCTTCCGCAAACATTTAAAACATGGAAAAGCATGAACATTGAAGGCCGGATATCCGGCCTTTCAGTGTATATTCCTATCTTTTATGAATATTTTCTAAATTTTTTTCAGTATATCGGTATAAAGTTCACCTTCAGAAAATAAGATGAAAACGCTTACAACAAAACCATGAGGTGAACAACGATGAAAAAACTGGTACTGCTCATGCTTGTTTTGCTGGTCGTGTATCCGCATGTATCGAAAGCGGGAGGATTTAAAGGAGGAGGAGGCGATCCGGGCCACTGGTTCGCGGGAGACCCTGTTGAACATCCTGATCCCGCAAAACCGCCGATTGTATTTGTCCATGGATTAAACGGCTCTTCAAACGCTTGGTTTGACGAAAATGACATGGCGGAGCAGGCGTGGAAAAACGGATATGATGCGGCTTTTATCGATCTCCACCCCGATAAAGACATGCAGGATAACGGAGCGATGCTGGCCGCGAAACTGCGCGAAATCTACCAGCATTTCGGCCGCAAGGTCATTCTCGTTTCCTACAGCAAAGGCGGAATTGACAGTCAGTCGGCGCTGATTCATCACAACGCATACCATTATGTCGAGCGCTTGATTACGCTCGGAACCCCCCATCACGGTTCGCAGCTGGCAGACCTTGCCTACAGCAGCTGGGCAGGATGGCTCGCCGATATTTTAGGCCAGAAAAATGACGCCGTTTACTCTCTCCAAACAGGGTTTATGAAATCGTTCCGCGATCAGACCGACAATCATCCCAATCGATCGAAAACCAAATATTTCACCTTGGCAGGCAATAAAATCGGCGGGTTCGGCAGCGTTTTATTTTTTGGAGGCGTCTATTTAAACATGTTTGGCGAAAATGACGGAGCCGTCACCGAAAAAAATGCGAGACTCCCTTACGCCACAAACCTGAATACAGGGAAGTGGGATCACTTCTCGATTATTAAAGGAAACCTCACATTTCCTGTATTTTTGCCTTTATTGACGGTTCAGGCATATGCAAATGAAACAGCGGCCATCAAGGAAAACCTATCGTACCCTTTCATCAGAGGAGGGGAAAATCATGGATTGAGAGAAGAGGAATTCGCCGTTGAAAAAGGCGTCAAGGAAATAACCGTTCACTGGCTGAGCAATCATTCCTCGGGAAATATCAAATTGACAGATCCGCACGGCAAGCCGCTCAAAGATTTTTCAAAAGCAAAGACGGCGGATGTTTTTGAAGGGGGATTCGTCCATTCCGCTGCCATTAAAAATCCGGCAGCAGGTACATGGAAGATCGCATCATCTGTCAAACAAAAAGAGGCGTTTTTGTTCATTGTGACGTTCGATTCTCCTCTGAACCAGCAAATTAAAAACGCAGTCACCAGAGAATCGGCAAATCTTGCGAATGTTAAGGCGTCCGTTCGTTCTATCCGCTATGAAAACGGAAAACAGGCCGAGAAAAAGTCGCTGAAACCAGCTTCCATCAATGCGCTGCAAAACAGCCTGTCATTCAAAAAAGCGGGCTTGTATTCGGTGACGATCGACCTTTCAGGAAAAACGGCAGACAACTCGCCGTTTAACAGGACGATCATCCGCTCTATTTATGTAAATGACAAAGGGGAGAAGTTTGAAAACAGCCCTTTGTCCGATTAAACCGTTCTTTTCATGGGAGATAAAGATTCATCGACCATGCGGTCAAGTTTTCTGATCTTTTCAAGCGCCAGCTTATGATCGATTTTGCGGTAATGGTGGTTTCCGCCCGGCTCTTCATCCAGCTCATCCGCTTTTTTGACGATTTCCTGCAGCTTGTTTTTATCGAGGTCCCCTTCTGGCAAATAGGAATCCGTATGAAGCAAAATCGCCAAAGCAATCTCTTTTGCCGCTTTCCGATCTTCGCCGAGGCGGATCAGAAGCTTGTGAGCGCGCTCGGCACCCTTTATCGCGTGAATGTCGTTTTGCTTGTATTTTTCATAATCCCATTCCCCGTCGGTATACCATTCATAATGACCGATATCGTGCAGCAAAGCCGCTTTTGTCGCGATATCAGGGTCTACTCCCGCTCGCACCGCCAGGCGGTATGCGTGGTAAGCGCAGGCTACGGCATGAGCTACACCGGAGCGTGTTAAATATTTTTGTGCGATTGGATGGGTGAATACATCCACTAATGTTACGTTTCTCATGTAAACCCCTCCTTTATATATTTTTAGAATCCTAACATATTTTCATGTAAATCTCAATTGATCTGACACATCATATTTAAAATTCCGCTATATGAGCCTGCGCCATAATAAAATAAAAACAAGCACAATCGATTTGATGTGCTTGTTTTTTTATTTTTCACAAAAACTCTTTAATGTCATACACTCTGCCGTTTTCAAAGTCGGTCTCAAGCAGATCGAGCAGAACGCCGGCGACGTAAGGCGTGCTTCTCAGCTTTCCTTCTGTTTGATAGGTTTTGAATCGTTCAATTTCATGAAAGTCTTTTTTCGATGATGAACGTATTACCTCTTGCATGCCGGTATCCATGATCCCCGGTGAGAAAGAAATCATTTTCACCGGATCAGATTGATCTTCCTGTTCAAAGCCGAATGTTTTCGTGAACATATCGAGCCCCGCTTTTGAACTGCAGTAGGCGCTCCATCCTTTATAAGGGTTTTTGGCCGCACCTGATGATATATTGACAATCGATTTTTTACCTTTGTATGGCTTGAGCCATTTGGTAAACAGCTGGCTGAGAATCACCGGAGCTAACAAATTCAAGTCATAATGCAGCCTCAGCTCTTCCAGTTCAGCTTCACCGGCGCGCTTGATCGGCGTCACCATACCCGCATTGTTGATCAAGGTGATCGAAGTAAAATCGCGGGCTTGGACAGATTCTGTCAATTGCCGAAACCACTTTTCTGTTTCGACGAGCTGTGTCAGATCAGCCTCATGCCGGATCAGCCTCTCATGACTGACTTCAGACTTGGTCCTTGAGACAGCGTGAACAATATGGCCTTTTTGCAAAAGCCCTTCGGCAATCGCGGCGCCAAGCCCTTTTGACGCTCCGGTAACAATGGATAAATGCATACGGCGTCCCTCCTTATCCATTATTGTACTGATTCATCAGCCTGCTTCTCAAGTGCAGCGGTTTTCTGTTCCGGAAGAAACGCGGCGAGCACGTAAAAAACCGCCGTCAGTAAACTGAACCATTCGAACACAATCAGCTGGAGAGCTGCTCCAAAAACAAGCAGACCTTGCGTCCATGAACCGCATTTCCCTTTTAAAATGCGAATCAAAGCAAAGATCATGATGGCGAGTGCCACACCCGAGCCTAGCAAGCCATAACCGTAGTGGACAAAGTCCGCCATTGCCTGATCGTGTCCCTCCCTCATCGATGGGTATATCAGTAAAATGATGCCTAATGTGCAGATGACCACAATGTAATAGAAAATGGATTCTAATATGAGCAGCCCATGTACTGCCACAAGCATTAATAACCAAATCGACGCCAATGCAAAAGCTAACCATGCAGATAGCACCTTATAGAACCTCGGATTTTTCATTGTTGAGCGCTCCTATTTTTTCTGCTGCCCGCTGACTTTCGGAATCAAAAAGAACAGACCTGCGATGCATAAGAGGATCAGCAGACCGTATAAAATGGGCAGGAAGATGGATTGCCGACTTTCCGCAGCGTCATCTTCCCGTCCCGATAAGGACGGATTTGCCGAGAATGACAGGTCAAGCTGCTTCAGCTTTGACGCCACGGAATTGCTTTCATTCGTGAAGCTTCCGGACAGGCTTTTCAGCTTTTCGATGGCATCTTCTTTTTTCGAATCTGTAAATGAGAATTCCTTCAGTTCTTCTGGAATTGATATTTCTTCCTTGTATTCCGTCTCTTCTTCCTGAAGATAGTCCGTCTCGATTTTAATATCCTGCTTTTCATACTCGTTTGGCTTTACATCGACTTTATCGGTTTCCTCCGCCTTCACGAACGGAGTGAAAAGAAAGAAGGAGAGCATGACTGCCATGATCCCCTTCTTTCCCCATTTCGCATTAAGCATCATGGTCAGTCTCGCTTTCTTCTGTTCTTGATTTTGCAAAATCGATAATAAAAGGAACAGCAATCGCGATGATCGTGATTAAAATTAATGCTCCGATTCCGAGTGCAAACTGGCTTCCAGTTCCGTACTGAATCGACATATATACGGTTGATACCGGATTGTTAAAGCTGAAGTTCGGCATCGCCAAGTCAAGCAGCGGCGCTACATAGAACAGCACCATAGCGGCTGTTGCGATTCCGCCTGCGATCGATCCCAGCATAAACGCCGTCCGGATGATGGCTGAACTTGCGACCAGCAGCAAGATCGTAAAGACCGACCACATGACGGCCTGATCGTCTGCGAGTGAGTAAATGTTCAAACCGAACAGACTGATCATCAGTCCGACAATAATATTCAAAATGCCAAACAGCGCGCCTCTGACTAAGAGCGGAGCATTTTGATAATGGTGGCTGAAATATCCGATCAGCAAGCTGGAAAGCATCACAATCACGAGAATGACGACCGGCGGTACGTTTTGCGCTTTCGACTCTGGAACATCCCCGCTGATTTTCACCGGACTTGCCAGATGATCGTATACATATCCGTCGTTTCCTCCGAACGCATTGCCGAGAATGCCGTACACGTCTCCGCGGATCAGCTTTGTCGTCGCGACATTTTGGCCCCAGTTTGAATTCAGGGTATCCGCTTTTTTCTGAACATCGTTCACACTTTCCTGAATATTGCCCGTGTACTCGATGACGCCTGATTGCGTTTCCGACAAGGAACCGAGCATGTTAGACAGCTGCAAAATGTCATTTCCGAGCGTATCCTGCATGCTGATGACCATCGTTCCATCTGTCGCGTCTCCCTGCATGACCGCCGTTCCGGCGCCTTCCGGATTGCGCAGCTGTTCAGATACGGCATTTGCTCGTTCTGAAATCGTGCTGAGTTCATTCAGCACGTCAGTCTGCTTCTCACTAATGAAATCGCCGTAGCTTTTGACGAAATCGGTCATGTCTGTTGTGTAATTTTCAATGTCTTCATTTGTAGACAGCATATTATTTTTTAAATTGCTCCATTTTTCCGCTTCGGTTTCACCGATTTTAAGGACGGTATCCACGCTGTCTTTTTTCGCGGAGATGACATTGCTCTTAATTGAATAATCTACTGATCCGTATAGCGTTGTTCTATATACAGACAACGTATTATGATATCTGAGAAGGTCGCGGACATCTCTTGTATTGATTTTAGAAGCAAAAGCCTCTTTTAATGCTTCTTTTCTCTCAGTACCCATCGGGTAGCTTAATATTTCGTTTTCAAGTGTTTCGATTTGACTGTAAATCGTCTTAAAGTCTTCATTCTGGCTCTCTTCAAGCTTTGTAATTCGCCCGTTCAGCTTTTCGACATTTTGATTTAAGTCTTTAATCGTATTCGTTAATTCAGCGACTTTATCATCAAATTTTTCCAGCTGTTTTTTCAACTCTTCATTATGCGTTTCCTGTTTTTCGCGAAGATCTGTTTCCACCTTTTCAATTCTAGCGGCGGCTTCATTGAGCTGTGCTTTTAACTTGGTAATTTCGTCTTCAGGCTCGTCTCCCGGGTTCTCCGTTTGGCCGTCTTCGCCTGTTCCCTTATCGCCTTCATCTGCAGAAGTTGAACCGTCCTGCTGACCGATTTCCCCGGTTTCAGGAGAAGGTTCTTGACCCTGATTCGGCTCTCCGGCAGATGGTTCTTGATCTCCTGAACCGCCATCATTCCCTGAGGAATCCTTTAACCCGTCCGATAATTCTTTAAGATCAGCCGCAATGTTCTTCAATTCATCTTGCTGTTCTTGAAGATCGATTTTTAAATCTTTCGGCTGTTCTTCGTCGTCATTTTGATCTTCATCATCGTTATCTTGATCATCACCAGGATTTGTGGTGCCTGGATCTTCCTGTGGAACGGTTAACACTGAGCGCCTCTCTATTAATTTAGGTTGAAGCACGCTCAGATTATAGCTTCTCGTTTGGGCCTGATAATCATCGATCAACTCATTCTGAATCCTGTCAATTCCGCTCATTTGTAACGGCACCTGATTTTCACGCGTCGTTTGCAGGTTTTGAAAAGAGTTCGCAGTCAGGCTGAATTGATTTTGCAAACCGTTGAATGAAGCGGCCATGCCGCTCATTTGTTCATTGAAACGGCTCGTTGCGCTGGACTGCTTTTCCTTAATCACCGTTAGACCGTCTTGAATTTGCTTTTCACTGTCCGCTTGTGCAGCCTGGAGCAGTTCCGACTGCTTTTCTTGATATTGTTTGTACTGATTGACGTTGTCGACGAAGCTGTCCAGTTGTTTTTTGGATTCTTCTACGCCTGCGTTGCGCTCTTTTGATGTGCCTTCTGTTTCATTGATCGATTCTTTTAGCCTGTCGATCATCTCTTTTTGTCTTTCTACTTCGCCCGCTAAATTGTTGGAGCTCGGTTTGTAAAAATTGTACATCGCGTTTTGGAACTCTGATTCTTTGTTTACGATGCTGTCAAACTCTTTTCTGACCTTTTTGACTCCCTGTTTGACAAAGCGCCAATACAGGGAAGACATTTTTTTGCTCACCGTTTTTTGCGCGTCTTGAAGTTCGCGCTGGACTTTTTCCTTGTTGACGGCGTCAAGCTGGTCCTGAATTTTAAATTCCAGCTCCGCTTTTTGTGGACGCTCATGGTTGTAGCTTAAAATGTTTTGCGAAAAGTCCGACGGAATGTAGACAATCGCATCGTATTGCTTCTCCGAAAGTCCGCTTTCTGCTGCGCTCCGGTTGACGACCGTCCATTTATAGTCCGGACGGTCAACCAGGGAAGCCGAGATTTCGTTCCCCAGCAGCGCATCTTCATCAACGGTTCCGTCATCTTTCAAAATGCCGGTATCTTCATTGACGACAGCGATTTCCCTTGTCGCGTTCGATACCTTTTTCGTCGGGTTCTCACCGATGAAATGAAAGAACAAGACGGGCAGCAAGATGATCGTGACGAAGGCGCTGATAATTTTCAGCGTGCTTTTTTGTTGTTCCGTCATTTCGTTTTCTTCCTTTCTACGGCACATAAAGGAATTTGAATTTTCCTCTCTTTGCCGTTTTCAACGATATAGCCAAAGCCCGGGAGAATTTCCGGCTCCTGGCGTTCATATGGGAGCTGAATCAAATTCTGCTCGGATTTTTTCATCAATAGCATGGCGTGTCTGACCTGCTTGACTTCGCTTGTCAGCGAATCATAGCCTTTTGTGAACTCGCTGTGATTTCCGGCAGGTATAAAGTGGAAGCCTAAATGGGCGTATGACTTCATAAACATCGCCATTTTATCCTGAATAGATGCGTCGATCGTCTGCTGGAACCGTGAAAGTCCGTCGACGATAAAGACCATCGGTGAAAAATCAAGGTTGGCGATTTCGCCTTGTTTAACGGCTTCCAAATACATCGCTTCTCTTGTCCGGCAAATTTCTTCCGTCTCAGCCAGCCAGAGCATAATGTCGTCTTTTGTTTCAAGATAGCTGATTTGATCCTCTGTCGCATATTGAGAAAGCCCTCTGTCTATCGAATCAAACACGGCAATTTTTTTCGTGTCATGGTCAAGCAGGTGCTCGAGCATGATCTTGATGACGTTTGTTTTTCCGCGCTGCGTCTGACCCATGATGAGGCAGTGCTTATTTTTCTCAAGGTTAAAGTATACCGGTTCGACAGATTCTTCATCGAGTCCCATTGGAATAAGGCCTCTTTCAGGCTGAAGCGGATAATCTCTCACAAACTGCGTAACGGAAAGCTCCAGCGGCAGCATCGGCACAGGCGCCGGCTTTCTCATGCCTTCCGACCGTTCTGCGATCGCCTGAATGTCGGCTTTGATCCGTTCAAACAGCTCGATATCATTGTCCGCTTCCACAGGCATAAACATTTGTGCGAAGTATTGGTTTTCTTTATTGATAATGACGCGTCCAGGAATCGGTTCAAGGCTGAATTCCGGCCTTCCGATGATCGAATATGCTTCAGACTGATCCATCAGGTAGTGGACAACCCTCGTTTTCAGGTTGTTCAAGAGCGACTGTCTGATCGCATTGACCCTTGTCGCGGTCAGGATTAAATAAATTCCAAGCGACTGGCCGTCGCGTGAAAACTGGATAAATTCGCTTTCAAGTTCATGCATTTCGTCTTTAATGATGTCAAAGTTGTCGACCGTTATGAAAATAAACGGCAGCTTTTCCTCATTCAGCGCATTGTACATCTTGATATGGCTGATTTCTTTTGCGCGGAAAAGATTTTTCCGGTGCTCGATTTCCGCCTTGATCCGGACCATGAATTTCTCGATTTTTCTCGTTTGGTCCATCAAGAAATAATCCGCGGTATGCGGAAGCCTTGCAAGCGGAAGCAGCGTTCCGTTGCCAAAGTCGAAAATGTAGTAATGCAATTCTTCCGGTGTATATTGTTCGGCAAAGCTCATCATGAACGTCGTAGCGGTCAGGGATTTTCCGTAGCCTGACGATCCGACGATGCCGATATTGCCGTCATCCATCATGCGATAGCTGATCGGCTCCTGGCTTTGTTTTTCAGGTTCATCGATATAAGCAAAGTTAAAGGCATCCGCTTCCTCAGACGGGTAGCGCGTTTTAGGTATGCGCTCTTCAAGCGGCGGCAACCAAGGGCTCGGAAGCTTCTCGATTCCCATTTCCTCTTGAATCCGTTCAATTTGTTCGACGACTGCAGAAATTTCCGTCACGGCCTCTTTTTTCGCAGTATGATCGGCATCAACGTCTGACAAAGGAATTAAACCGGTGTCTGTGACGATCGCCACTTCATCCTCTGTGCCGTAGCCGTCCTCCATGTAAGGGGCGCCGCTCCATGCAGACTGGAACAGTTCATACACCTCATTGTTGCCGACTTGCAAATAACCGCGGCCCGTTACCGTGATGGTAGCCGCATCTCCGTTTTTAAGGATTTCTTTACTGTCATTCGCATCCTGAACCTTCAAGGCAACCTTGAATCTGGAGTTGCTCCAAATCTGGTCGTCGATGATGCCGCCCGGTTTTTGCGTCGCCAAGATTAAGTGCACCCCGAGGCTTCGGCCGATCCTTGCCGCGCTGACAAGCTCGCGGATAAATTCCGGTTCTTCGCTTTTCAGCTCGGCAAATTCGTCTGAAATTAAGAACAGGTGCGGCATCGCCGTTTTCGCTTTTTTCTGTTTGTAAAGCTTTGTATAGTCATTGATATGGTTGACTTTGTACTGATCAAAGAGCCGCTGCCTTTTCTTCAGCTCACTCTTAATGGACGCCAGCGCCCGGTTGCTGAAGTTCTTGCTGCCTTCAATGTTAGTAATCGTTCCGAGCAAATGCGGGATGTTCCGGAACGGCTGCGCCATTCCGCCCCCTTTGTAGTCGATTAACAAAAATGCGACTTCATGCGGGTGGAAGTGAACGGCCAAAGACAAAATATAAGTCTGCAAAAATTCACTTTTACCCGAACCGGTCGTTCCGGCAAGCAGCCCGTGGGGGCCGTGGGCTTTTTCGTGAAGATTTAAATGAACAATGTCGTCTTTTCCTTTATAGCCGATCGGTACGGCCAAAGATTTGGCCGATTCGCTTGTCAACCATTTTTGGCCAATACCGATGTCATCGACTTCCTTCACTTGGAACAGTTCGAGAAACGATACGGTATCAGGAATCGAATTCGTCATGCCCGTCTGGTGGTCAAGCGTTCTCAGCGTCCGGGAAAACAGTTCGTTGTCTTCTCTGTTGTGGTGATCCAGCTGAAACGGGATCTGGACGGCTTTCTTTTGCTTGATCAAAATGTCGCCTTCCTGTTCAGTAATATAACGAACAAGAGTATGAATGTTTTCGGACAGGCTTTCTTTCGTCTCTGCCGCCACGATTGTCGACACTCCGAGGTTTTTCTGCTTGCCTTCCAAATATTCTAAAATGACGTGTTCCGCGATGAGCTGCTGATTTGTGATGATAAACACAAAGTGCGGCTTATACAAAGTTTTCTTTTTGTTTTCATCTAAATCCCGTTCTCTTAAAATTTCATATATGCTTGAAAGGAGCTGATCTCTTGTCTGTTCGTTGTAAATAAACCCTTTCGCATAAATATGAGGCATCTGAAAATGCGGAAGCCACTTCATCCATTCCCATTCTTGATACTCGGCTTCGTCAAAAATAAAGACAAAGCGCAAATCATGATAGCTGTGGAAAAATGCGAGCTGGCCGACAAGCTGATGAATTTCATTTTTGACGACGGACAATTTTCCGACGACGCCCATCGGGCCTTCAGCAAGATTCACGGTGATCGGCGCATTTTTCAGTTCTCTGTAGACCTCTTCCATTTTTTGCGTTTGTTCAAGGAGATGGTCTGTATCGCGATTGGCCAAATCTCCGCCGTTCAAATTGATTTGGTATGAAGATGCAACATTTCCCGTTCCAAGGCGGATTTGCAGAAAATCGGCGCTTTCAATCGATTTTTCCCAAATCCGTCCGCTGATCTCCTTTGTTAAATATTTCATTCTCTCGAATGTAGGAAAATGGAAATCAAGGACGAACTTTTGCCTTTCTGCAAGTTCGTGCAGCTCTTTCTTTTTGTTTTCAAGGTAAAGGGTATAGACCCGCTCTCTTTTTTCTTCTCTTTTTTTACGCTGATTTTTGTCGCGGAAGTACTGCACGGTTGACGTAATCAGCGTCATCATAAACATCGCAAGGGAGACGATGATAAAGATTCCCCGCGGCTGAATGAGCGCCACGATCCCCATGACGAGCAGCATGACGATCGGAGGCAGAATCATCAGCCATAAGCCTCTGTTGTCTCCGTCGCTTTCCTGTGCCGGGAAGCTGAAGGATATCTTTTCATCCGGCAGATCGTAAATCATTCTCGGCGGCCTGCGGTATTGCGGATATTTATTTTTTGTCTCGGAGCTCGGCTTGAGAATGTTCTCCAAAGACGTATCATATTGTCCGAACCCCTCGATTTCCAAGAGGTCATCTTCAATGATGCGAAGAATATTCAGTCCAAATGCGATTTCGTCTCCATTTTGCACGGAGACCGAAGCGGACACTTCTTCTCCGTTCAAATAAATTTTGGCGCCATTCGGCAGGACATTCCATCGCCCGTCGAGGCGGATGAAGGAGAATGTACCTTTTTCTCCAAAGAATGAATCCGTTTCATTGAAATAAACATCCGCTTCTTGATCGAGGGAAGAAATGACGACTTCCTGTCTCTCTCCTAAATAGTAGGCGGGAACGCTGTCGGATTCTTCGGCTAAAAAAAGTGTCAGCTGTTCAGCGCCGCTTTGGACGGACGCCTTTCCGCCAAGCTTTAAAGAAGAAACAGTCTCCCCTCCCAGCTGCACGTTGAAAGCGTCTGAGTCCTTCTGCTTTTCCAGTACCACCGGGCCTTTTTCAAACGAAAAATGCTTGATCGTGACAGAATGTTTCAAATCCGGCCCGATGGTGAGCGTACGGCTGTTCTGATCATCCAGTTTTATTTTTTGATAGTTTTTATGATAAAAAATCCATAACAGACTCATTTCCCCGCCTCCTGCCAACAACAGGTGTTTTCGCTTTTATTTATCATCTTTTTTCTTTTTGTCTTCCTTTTCTTTATTTTCTTTTTTCGCCTGCTCTTGCTCGGCTTTCTCCTTTTCAGCCTTTGCGGCTTCTACGTCCGCCTGGCTTTGCTCGGTGTTTGCCTGCTGGTTTTCATCAGTATTCTTCTGCTCTTTTTTATTTTGTTCCAATGTCTTATATAATTCGTCAAATTCCTTTTGCAGCGGCTCCAGGAGCTTTTCTCTCTCATCGCTCGACATTTGGTCATCCGCTTTTATTTCACTCATATATTTTGTAATTGCGTAGATAATTTGAAGGTCGTTTTCCAGTTTCCGGCCTGTCTCAAGAGCCCCCTTATTATCCCCCCGTCCGATCTGAATCCAGTAAAGGAAATTATTCGGATCGACTTGGAGCGTCAGGCTTTTTAAAGCATCTTCCTGCCAGTCCAATTCCTTCAATGCGCTCTCAACAAGCACATACGAATAAGCCAGCTGATATTGAACAGAATCAGGCATCTCGCCGGCATCATATTTATCAAGCGTACTGATGACTTTGCTGTACTGTTTATTTAAGAAGTAGCGGTTGCTTTCGATAAACGCCTGCTGTTTCGGTTGTGCAAAGAATAATGAGTAGAAGGAAAATAAAACAGCCGGTATTAAGCATAAAATAAGTCCTAACCCTATGTACCTTTGAATCTTCCATTTCTTCTTCGGAAGATGGACAAGCGTTTTTTCTTCGGCATCCAGTTCATCGATCCTCTTTTGAATGACGGCTTTCAAATCGCCGTACGTCCCGCTTGTGATGATGTCTTTTACCTGGTCTGAAAACTTGATGGTTTCGCTGTATTTTAAATACTCTTCAAAGGTAAACTGCCCGTCGACAGCAAGCGCAGCGGCGGCTTTCACTTCATTGAAAAGTCTTTCTTCGTCGTGTTCATATGGCGGAATGCTTTCTTTCACTCCATAATGTAAAAATTTAGGTGTTAATCCTTTGTCAAAAACAATGTTTTCAGGCGCAGCGATCAGGTGCAGCCTTTTAATTGAATGTTCTTCGACGGCTTTCACGAGCTGGTACGCAAAAAGCCATTTGCTTTTTTTATTTTTTCCTTTTATATAACGAAATTCTTTATATTCGGAAGGAGGCTGAATCAAAATTTGGACTTCATCATCGGTCATGACGGTTTCTTTATTAAAGGAAGGATCGACTTCTTTGATGACGTTTGCTTCCAAGCCGTTCACAAGATTGATCTTTTCTCTTTGAAAACGAAAGATATATGAACCGTCTTCTTTCGTCATGACGGCCTCTAATTGGTCTTCGAGATACGTTTTCTTTTTCTCTGCCATTCACCCAGATCCTTTCATAAAATTTCCAGGCGGTCACCTGTCGTAATTCCGCATTGCGATAATGTATATTCGCCTGAAAAAACGGCATCTTTATTTGTCACCCTTACCCAGTAGCCTTCCCGGGGAGGTACCGGTATGCTTTTGGCTTGCCACGCGATGTCGATTACCTTTTTAACAGAATGGTAATCTGACAGTCTGAGGTCAAAGGCGCTGCCGTCGTAATGTTTTAAATCGATGGTAATGTCAACATACACCAGTTCATCACCTCTCAATAGAAAAAGCGCCGTCATCTTCTTTTGAATTAGGCGCTTCTCTCATTCTTCTAATCTGTAAATTAGCCGCGGATTTGGCTAGCGATGTCTTGGTCAGTGCTTTCAAGAGTGTTAGCAGTCTGATGAAGTTGTTTAGAAACGTCGCTTAGAAGTTCAGCCATTTTAATAAAAGAAGGTCTTAGCTCTTGATATTGCTCTGAGAACGCACGGCTTGATTCACCTTCCCACATATCTTGAAGCTGGTTGATCATTTGATCAAGGCGCTGATTGACCTGTTCAGTCACATCTCCGCTTTCTTTTTGATATCTGTCAGCCATTTGCCGCAATTCAGCCGGCGTAACACGAATGATTCCTGACATATTCCTTATACCTCCTGCGCTATTCGCCCTAGATATGGGCTAAATAACTTATTTTTTTGAACGCTTTTATTATAAAAACAAGATTGAGGCACAGTCAAACAAATCTGTTGTTATTTTACAAAATGAGTCTAAAGGTTTATCATTCCTCTATTTCCACCCAGCAAAAATTATAGAAATCTAGTAAAATTATCTCAATTTTCTTCTCTCGTAACATTTGAATCAAATGGCATGGTTCTGTGTACCCACATGAGTCTGAACCGTTTCCATAGGATAAAGGAAGGATTGCATAAGCGCAAAAAAAGCCCGCCTCTAAGAGAGGCAGGCTTGTCTCGATCAGCCCGCTTTCAAGCCGGCTGATTTTTGTTTTTCCTTATTATAATGGTGCAAAAAGAAATCGTCAGTTTCCGCCCGAATGACTTTCCATAAGAGCACAAGGGCGATTAAGTTCGGGATCATCATTAATGCGTTCGCCATGTCGGCAAAAGCCCATACAGTATTGAGGCTTGCGACTGCACCGTAATATGCAGCGATGACATAAACGACACGGTAAACCGGCACCCATTTTAAACCAACTAAATATTCCAGACATTTTTCTCCATATACATACCAACCGACAATGGTTGAATAGCCGAAGAAAATAACTGAAAACGTCACAATGTATTTACCCGCGGCTCCGAGCGAAGAAGCAAACGCGGCGTTTGTCAGCGCACCGGCGTCAAGCGATGTATCGTGGGCAACACCAGAAAGCAGACCGCCTGAAGGATCCCAAAATCCCGTAATAATGAGGACGAGCCCGGTCATTGTACATACGATCAATGTGACGATGAATGTTCCCGTCATCGCAACCAAAGCAGCCTTGACGGGGTGATCGGATTTCGCGTTTCCTGCGATCAAAGCAGCGGTACCAAGACCCGCTTCATTTGAAAAGATTCCTTTCGACATGCCGTTTCTGATCGCCTCAGACACGACTACACCTGTAAAGCCCCCAGCGGCTGACACCGGATTGAAGGCGTGATAAAAAATCAGCTGGAACGCCGGAATGATTTGATCATAATGAAGGAAAATAATGATCAGTGAGCCGCCGATATAAAGAATCGCCATGACCGGCACGAAAATGCTCGCAACCGTGCTGACACGCTGAAAACCGCCGAAGATGATCGCGGCTGTCAATATCGCGAGCACAAGACCGATGATCCAGCCTGGAATTCCGAAGCTGTGTGTGACGACTTCCGAAATCGTGTTGGACTGGACGGAATCCCCGATTCCAAAAGAGGCAAGCACACCTGACAATGCAAATAAAACGGCAAGCGGCTTCCACTTCTTCCCGAGCCCTTTTTCGACATAGTACATCGGTCCGCCCGAATATTCGCCCCGCTCATTTTTGACGCGGTATTTCGTGGCGAGCAATGCTTCGCTGTATTTCGTAGCCATCCCTAAAAGACCGACGAGCCACATCCAAAACAAAGCCCCCGGACCTCCAACCGTAATCGCCGTGGCTACACCGGCAATATTCCCGTTTCCGATCGTTCCGGCAAGCGTCGTCATCAGCGCCTTGAAATTGCTGACATCACCGTCTGCTCCGGCTGATTCTTTCTCTTTCCCGAATGCAAGTTTGAATGCATATATCAATCTTTTAAATTGAAGCCCCCGCAGGATGAACGTCAAAAATAAACCGGTTCCCACAAGCAGAATGATGCCCGGGACTCCCCATAAAAAGCCGTTGATTTTCTCTAGAATCGCCAATGTTCCTACTCCTCTTATTTCAGAATAATTAAATTTGGTGTAATACATCGCTACGTTTATGAAAAATAATAAATCGCCAGCGACTTTTTTGTTGATTTTAACAAACAACTATATTCATAATAAAAGTAAGATGGGTATATGTCAAAATTTTTTCATGCAAACATAAAAGTAGGGGTTTTTTTATGAACAATCGAAACAATCCTTTTAAATATCAATATGACCGTTTAGAAGATGTGGCAGATCATATCAGCGAGGTGCTGGACTGTCCGATTACAATAGAAGACATCAACCACCGTCTCCTTGCTTACAGCACCCACAGCGACTACACGGACCCGGCGAGAACGTCAACGATCATCGGAAGACGCGTGCCGGAAAAGGTCATCAACAAGCTTTGGAAAGATGGAACGATTCCCGCCTTGATGAAAACCGACGAACCGATCAGGGTCGAGCAAATCGATGAAGTCGGCTTGTCGAGCCGCGTGGCGATATCAATCTGGAAAAACAGCGAGGTTATCGGTTTTATCTGGGCGCTGGAAAGCCAAAAAACGCTGTCGGAAGACGAGCTTCATCTTTTGAAGCTGGCTGCGGATTCCGTCAAAAACAAGCTGCTGCCTTATCAAGTCCGAAAAAGAAAAAATGAACAGCGCAGCCAGGAATTTTTCTGGAAGCTCTTGACCGGGCATATTTCGGAAGATCAGGAGATCTCCGACGGCTTTCATCAGCTTGGTATCGGGGTACCTTCAACTTACTCGGTCATCATCATCCGGCTGAAAGACGAAATCGAAGAAAAAACCGAAAAACAGCTCCACTACTTGCTGGAGACGACGCAGCAGGTGCAAATTCTTCTGGCTACAATCGATTATAATGAGCTGATTGTCCTCGCTTCGCCAAAAACGGGGCAAAAGGGACAGCCGTTCAATGATTTAAAGCAATTTGCCGCGAATATACAAAAGCAGCTTGAAGAGCGCTATAAACTGAACAACTGCACGATTGCGATCGGCGGAATGTACAGCTTGATCACCCTTGTACACCAGTCTTATCAGGAAGCGCTCTCGGCGCTGAAGGTCAAGGAGCGTTTTCCCGAAGAAACAAGGCAGCTCGTCAGCTTTTCAGAACTCGGCATCTATCAGTATCTCGACGTGCTCAGCGAAAAACGGAAACACGCAAGCTATCCAAACTATTCTTTAATGCAGCTTGAAGCATATGACAAGGAGCACCACTCCAACCTTGTCGAGACGCTTGAGCAGTTTATCGAATGCGACAGCAACGTCAACACCGCCGCCAAAAAGCTGAACATTCACGTCAACACGCTGAACTACAGGCTGAAGCGCATCAGTAAAATCGCCGAAATCGATTTAAAAAACATCAATGAAAAATTTACGATTTATCTGGAAATCAAGCTTCGCAACATGCATTTGTGAAATTCCACAAATGCATGTTTTTTTATTTTTCGATTCAAACAAAGAAAATTCTAAAAAGTCAGTATAAACTAAAACAACAGCATTTTTACAGAAAAAGGAGGAATGATGGGATGATTATCGGCGTACCAAAAGAAATCAAAAACAATGAAAACCGTGTTGCCTTGACTCCCGGTGCAGCTTCTCAACTGATCGCGGCAGGACACCGCGTCATCATCGAAAAAGACGCGGGGGCTGGAAGCGGGTTTGAAAATGAAGATTACGTCTCTGTAGGAGCGGAGATCTCAGAACAGGCGAAAGCCGTCTGGGAAGCAGCTGATATGGTGATGAAAGTCAAAGAGCCGCTTCCTGAAGAATATCCGTATTTTAGAGAAGGGCTTATCTTGTTCACTTATCTGCATCTGGCCGCAGAGCCTTCCCTGGCTGAAGCATTAAAGCAAAAAGGCGTGACAGCCATTGCCTATGAAACGGTCAGCGACGGCCGCTCCCTTCCTTTGCTGACGCCGATGTCAGAGGTAGCCGGGCGGATGGCCGCTCAAATCGGCGCCCAGTTCCTTGAAAAGCCGAAAGGCGGAAAAGGCATACTATTGGCCGGGGTACCAGGAGTCGCGCGCGGGAAAGTGACGATCATCGGCGGAGGCGTTGTCGGCACAAATGCGGCAAAAATCGCGGCGGGTCTGGGAGCCGACGTGACGATGATCGATTTAAGCGCGGAACGTCTGCGCCAGCTTGATGATCAATTCGGCAACCAAATCAAAACTTTGATGTCCAATCCGGTCAACATCGCTGATGCCGTCGCTGAAGCCGATCTCCTCATCTGCGCGGTGCTGATCCCGGGTGCCAAAGCGCCGACTTTGGTGACGGAAGAGATGGTCAAACAGATGAAACCGGGCTCGGTGATCGTTGACGTCGCAATCGATCAAGGCGGCATCGTCGAGACGGTGGATCACATCACAACCCACGACAATCCGACCTATGTCAAACACGGAATCGTCCATTACGCCGTTGCCAACATGCCCGGGGCCGTTCCGCGGACATCCACAGTCGCACTGACGAATGTAACGGTTCCGTACGCGCTTGAAATCGCAAATAAGGGCGCGGAAAAAGCGATACTTGAAAACCGTGCGCTAAAAGCCGGCGTAAACACAGCAAACGGCCATATCACTTATGAAGCCGTAGCCAGAGACTTAAACTATGATTACGTTCCGGCAGAGCTTGCGATCGAAAATTCGTCGTCAGCCACCGGTGCATAGCATCAAAAAGACAGAGCCCCGGGAAACAGCTCCGAGACTCTGTCTTTTTCTTTTATTCCGTTTTCCGCCGATCCTGAATCAATTTTGCGGTAATCACAGAAACAGGGATCGCCGCAAACAGAACGATTCTCCACAGCGTCCTGTCTGAGGCATCGCCGGCTGCGGCAAACAGCGGCAAAACCGCCGCAGCTGTCAGCGCTAATAAAACAGCAAAAGCCTTTTTCTTGAATGATGCGATCAAAAGCCAAAAACATACGGTCAGCATGCAAAATATGAGCAGCTATACGAAAAACATTTCATCCTCCCCCGCTAATCAAAGCTGTACCTTTCTTCTTTCCAAGGATTTCCCCTCATATGGTACCCGTTTTTCTCCCAAAAGCCCGGATGGTTTTCCTTTGTAAACTGAATGCCCCTCAGCCATTTGGCGCTTTTCCAAAAATACAGATGCGGCATGACCGCTCTTAGCGGAAAACCGTGCTCCGGTGTGAGCGGGGCGCCGTTGTGGGAATGAGCCAAAAGAGACGAATCCTTTAAAAAGTCTTCGAGCGGAACATTCGTCGTCCAGCCTTCCTCTGCATGCAAGATGACAAATTTGGCTTCGGGAAGCGGCTTTACTCTTTCAGCGATCTCCTTTGTTTTGATCCCTTCCCAGACATTATCGAGCCTGGACCAGCCTGTTACACAATGAATATCATTGGACACTTCGCTCTGCGGCATGTCATGCAGATCATTCAAAGACAGCAGGAGCGGCTGTTCGACAAGTCCGTAGACTTGCAAATTCCATTTTGAGAGGTCTTTGTATTCCGGAACATCGCCTGCATGAAGAACAGGAAAAGATGTCGTGACATTTTGGTTTGGAGGCACCCTGTCGGACTTGTGCGGTTTTGTTTTTCCAAAAAACACGAAAGAACCCCCTTTGTTAACTTTGTTTAAAAAGTGGTTGACAAACTATTTTACGATCTCTTACGATAAGGTTGTGTTGAATCACTGAGGAGGAACAAAGATCATGAATAAAAAGAAACTTCGCGCCGCTGATATGGCGCTTGTCGGAATGTTTGCCGCCCTCATGGGGATCGGCGCTAATATCACTTCGTTTGCCCCGTTTCTGCAAATCGGCGGTATTCCGCTTACGATGCAGCCTTTCTTCTGTCTGCTTGCCGGGCTTCTGCTCGGCCGCAAATTAGGTGCGCTGTCCATGATCGTTTATGCGTTAGTCGGCTTTGTAGGCGCTCCCGTATTCGCTTCTTTTTCAGGCGGTATTTCCGTTCTTTTCAAAGGAAGCGCCGGATTTATTCTATCCTACATTCCTGCCGCATATGCCGCGGGCTGGATCACGGACAAAGTATCAGAACCGAGAACAGGCCACTTTTTCACAGCTTCATTGATCGGTACACTAATCATTTATCTGATTGGCGTCAATTATACGTATCTCGCGTTTTCAACTTGGCTCAATACACCGTTGTCTTATTCAGCCGTTTGGAAGATGATGACCTGGTTCTTCGTGAAAGACTTGGCATTCTCCGTTCTGCTCGCCGCGCTCGCCTCAAAGGTTTTCCGGGCGGTTCAAAAAGGCGCAGGCTTCAGAAGAAACCCGACCTATTAATTAAGAGCAGGCGGTGCGGTTCTCTTTTTATTTTAACAAACACAGAAAAAAATTCCCCTCAAAGTGAGGGGAATTTTTTTAAAGAACAATCGCCGCGATCCAGCCAAACAAAATCAGCGGAATATTATAAAAGATGAATGTCGGAACACAAGTGTCCCAAATGTGGTGGTGCTGTCCGTCTGCATTTAAGCCTGATGTCGGGCCAAGCGTGCTGTCGCTCGCAGGTGAACCGGCGTCCCCGAGAGCCGCCGCCGTCCCGATAATAGCGATGGTCGCCATCGGACTGAAGCCAAGCTGCATGCAAAGCGGCACAAATATCGTTGCGATAATCGGAATCGTCGCAAATGATGAACCGATCCCCATTGTGATCAATAAACCGACAATCAGCATCAGCAATGCACCGATCACTTGATTATTGCTGATGAAACCTGTTGACGCTTCAACAAGAGCTTTGACATCGCCCGTTTTCTCAAGCACATTGGCAAAACCGGCGGCGGCCAGCATCACAAATCCGATAAACGCCATCATGTTCATGCCGTTTGTGATCAATTCGTCCGCTTCGCCGCGCTTCATCGCTCCGCTTAAAAACAAGACCGCCAAACCGCTGAGCGCGCCGAAGATCATTCCGTCGACGTCTAAACTTTGAGACAAATAAAGCTGTACGCTTAGTGATACAGCGATGGCCAAAGCGGCAATCGAAAGGCTTTTTTTCGTATAAGCCGCCGATTTTTGACCGGCGATTTCCTTCATTTCGTACGTGCGCGGTTTGCGGTACACAAAAGCAGCAGCAGCCAAACCGGCAATCATCCCGGCGATCGGGATGATCATGGCGATCGGAATATCAGCCAAAGTGACCGAAAGGCCGGCATCTTTCATATTGTCTTTCAAAATCCCCTGGAAAATCTGACCGAAGCCGACAGGAAGCAAAACATACGGAGCTGTCAATCCGAATGTCATCGCACACGCAATCAGGCGGCGGTCCACTTGCAGCTCATTCAAAATTTTCAATAGCGGCGGTATTAAAACAGGGATAAATGCGATATGAACCGGAACGATATTTTGAGACATACAAGAAATGATTAAAATCACGAAGACGATCAGCGCTTTTGAAAGGGTTTTGCGTCTTGTATCGCCTTCTTTGCCGATCAGCTTGACAGCAGCTTCAACCATGGCATCCGGAAGACCCGTTTTCGTCAAAGCGACCGCAAATGCGCCGAGGAGCGCGTAGCTGACAGCGACGGTTGCGTTCCCGCCGAGTCCTTCCGTGAATACGCTGACCGTCTGGCCGAGACCGAGACCGCCCGTCAGACCTCCTGCAAGAGCGCCCACAATCAAGGCAAGAACAACATTGACCCGCAGCAGGCTTAATATAAGCATGACAATAACAGCAATCACAACTGCATTCATATTTGAAACCTCCGAACAAACGCTTTAGTTTGCTAATGTAGTAGATAATTAAAGTAATGAACGTATATTACCACATGTTTTATGAATGCGTCAATGAGGCTCCTCTGTATTTTTCATAAAAAAATCCCCTTCTGTCAAAGGGGATTAAAGCCTACAATTGATCCGAAAACCGCTCGACAAACGTGACAAGCGTCCTTACCATCACGCCCGTTCCACCTTTCGGTCCAAAGCATGAACTTTGAGATGTCGTTGCCGTTCCGGCGATGTCAAGGTGAACCCATGGCGTCCGCTCGGCGAATTCACCGAGGAACGTTCCGGCCATAATCGCATGGCCTTCCCTGCCCGGTGAATTGTTAAGGTCGGCCATTTGGCTGTTTTTTACTCTTTTTTTGTCTTTTTCTGTAATCGGAAGCTGCCAAATCGCTTCTCCCGCTTCTTCAGCCGCCTGTCTCACCTGCTGATAAAGCGGATCATGATTTGTCATCGCGCCTGTCGTTTCCGTTCCCAGAGCTACGACGACACCTCCGGTCAGTGTCGCGACATCGATCAACACGGAGGCTCCGTGGTGCTTTGCATATGTCAGTCCGTCAGCGAGCGCCAGCCTTCCTTCGGCGTCCGTATTCAAGATCTCAATCGTCTTGCCGCTCAAGGAAACGATAACATCGTCCGGCTTCATTGCGCTTCCCGAAATCATGTTATCAGTCGATGGGATCACGGCAAGCACGTTTTGTTCCGGCCTTAATTCACCGATCGCTTCCATCGCTCCCAAAACGCTGGCGGCTCCGCCCATATCTGACTTCATGCCGACAATGCCGCTCTTCGTCTTAATCGAATAGCCGCCGGTATCAAACGTGATCCCTTTGCCGACTAAACCGATGACATCATCCCATGCTTCCTTTCCCTGATATTTTAAGACGATCATTTTCGGCGGCTCTTCTGATCCTTGGTTGACCGCGAGGAGACCGCCCATCCCGAGCTCTTCCATTTCAGCCTTTTCGAGAATTTCACATTCAAATTCGTATTTTGCTGCCAATTCAGCGGCGTATGACGCGAGATCCGCCGCTGTCAGCATGTTCCCCGGCATGTTCACGAGGGTTCTCGCCGAATTCGTCGCATTTCCGTACACCTGCCCGACATGCAGACTCGCCTGAATTTCCTTCAGGTCATGGTCTGTCAAAACATAGACGCTTTGCAGGCATTGATCAGGTACATTTGCTCTGTGCTTGTAATCCTGCACTTCATAGCATGACAGCATGCACGATTCAGCCAATGCATGCGCGGCGTCAGCGGCTGGTACCTCTTCAGATACGAAGCTGTCGAGCATGACGGTTAACTCCTGCTTTCGATCTTTGTGAATCTGCTGAACAGCTTCGGCAAAGCAATGTTTCGCATCCTCGAAGGTAAATTCCGCTTCACGGCCCAATCCGACGATATAGATGCGTTTGACTCCCTGAAGGGAAGGGGTAAATATTTTAGACACTTTCGTTTTTTTGGAAGATACATCCCCGTCTTTCAGCAGCTGAGAAAGCTGGCCGTCCAAAAGGCGGTCGATTTCTTCCGCCTTCCCGTACAGCTGGCTTTTTTTAAACAGTCCGATTAAAAGCGTTTCTTTTTTTTCGAAGTCTTTAAAGGCATAAAACATGCGTTCACAGCTCCTTATCAGCAAAGTGAGTAAAATTGAAACAACAATGTTATAATAGGAAAAACATTTTTTCCCGATGGGGTTTCATATTATATATTTTAGCAAATAACTGCGTGCTTTTTTGAATTCATCTCTATTTTCTTTATAGAAAGGATGTTCTGCAAAATGGAAATCCTCACAAACTTTCCTTTACTGGCGAGCTTTGCCGCGATCTTTTTCGCTCAGTTTATCAAGGTGCCCATTTACTTTGTCGTCTCGAAAAAATGGGATTGGCGGCTCGTCACAAGCACTGGCGGAATGCCGAGCTCACACTCAGCAGCCGTTACGGCGCTTTCAACCGGCGTGGCTCTTGATCACGGGATGGATTCTTCTTTGTTCGCCGTTTCCGCAATATTTGCCGTTATTACGATGTTTGATGCAACCGGAGTGAGAAGACATGCCGGAGAACAAGCAACAGTGATCAACCGGCTTGTCCGCGATTTCAACCGCTTTGTCAACGAAGCGAAAGATTTCCCTAAAAGCCATCAGGAAGAAAAACAGAAGAAGCTGAAGGAACTGCTCGGCCATCAGCCGATTGAAGTTTTTTTCGGCGGTTTGACCGGCATTGCCCTGACGCTGCTTCTCGATTACTTATTGATGTAGAGCAAAAAAACGTTTAAGACGCACAGGTCTTAAACGTTTTTTCTTATTCTTTCGCCATTTTATATTTTTGTCTGAATACTTGCATCGATTTATTTTCATTCAGTTTCAGGAGATCCTCTTCGGTAATGGTGCCGTTTCCTTTTTTAATGACATACACATCAAGTGTTTTTTTGCCCCACTCTTTATAAACATCTTCAACCGTCTCATAGTACAAATCAAGCCGGTTCCCTTTGATGGCTGATCCGGTGTCCGCAACAACGCCATAGCCGTAGTCCGGTATGAACAATATCGTGCCGATCGGAAAGACCGACGGGTCGGCAGCAACGGTTGAATATAAATCTCTTTTAACTTTGACTCCCGAATATGTAATCCCGTAATCTGGATGATGAGGCTGTTTTCCCGTCGATTCCGCCCCTGCTGTATATCCGGTCGCGGTGACTTTTTGCTTCGGATACTTGGTCCAGTCAAAGGCATCTTCAAGCGATTTCGGTTTGTTTTTAATTTGTTCTGCGGCAGACAGAGACGTTTTTTCCGCTTTTTCTTTCGGAAGTGATTTAAAGGTGAGCATCAGCTGTTTCAAGGACAGATCGCGTTCTTTCGCCCAGCTGGATATGTCCTGTGCTTCCACGCCTGAAACGGCAAAGAAGGTCGTCATAAAAGCAAAGACAAACAAAACTGTCATCAAGAAACGCCGGAACATTGTCATCACTTTTCTCAAATCTTCCACTCCTCTCACCATCTAGTTGTTTCCAAGCGGAAACAGAAATATTCAGATGGCGGAAAAATTTTAAGAAAAGTGAAAAAATTAAATTCAAAAAACCCTCTCCCTTGAAGAAGAAGGCTTAAAACATTTGATATCCCCTTTTTCGCAACGCTTTAATCGTAACACCCGACAACAGGGCTCCGGCCATTCCGCTGGCTAAAATGATGATATCGGCAGCTGCCAATGAAGCCACTCTGTCAAAAAGGCCGGAAAATGCCTCTCCCGGCGCCTCTACATAGCGAATCAGCTTTTCTTTATTCACAATGAAAAGGCATACAATTGGATAAATGACAGCCATGATCCATGACATCCTGAGCAGCATATTCAGCAGAAAACCGATGCCGAAAAACAGGACGAAAAATAAGACAACTGAAATGATGACAACTGGTAAACTAATCAAAGCCTCCACCCCCAATTCACCTCTTTTAGTGTACATTGGGGAAGGAACTTGAGTCAATCATTGGAAAGCGGCGATCAGCGGTCTTTTCCCGTTCCCTTGCAGTTGTTGCACGTTTCCGAACCACCGAGCAGAAGCTGAAAATAGCCTTTTCCCGAACAAAATGGACAGGTTGATTCAAGGCGATGGGTTGATGTCGTCTTCATTAGTTACTCACCTTTTTCTTAATTTTCTGATAATATATCATGAACATTGTCAATAATAAAGTCAGAAAATATAACAGATCATTTGATGTAAGCGCTTAAAAGCTAAGCTTTCTTCCTTTTTCTTTCGTTTTTGAAGTTTTTAACCCCGAATAAAAAGCCCGCAGCTTCCGCTGCAGGCTTCGATTCCGCTTAGAAAAATTTAAACTTGCCTTTTTTCAGAACAAGTCCCGGCCCGCCGATCAGGAACAGCGAGCGGTTGTCGATGATTTTTTTCATCATGGACGCCGTCGTTCCCGTCATCTTTCTCCCGAATGCGACGCCGATTGCATCATGTTCGCCGAGAGAAGCGACAGAGCCTTTATTATCGAATGAGAACGTTTCCGTTTCTTTGCCGTGAATCAGTGCGGCCAAATTGTTTGCGCACGTTTCGCCCTGCTGCATGGAAATCTGCGCAGTCGGCGGATAAGGCCTTTCGGTTTCTTCATTTATGATCAGCGAGCAGTCTCCGATAACAAATATATCATCATGGCCTTCAACACGCAGATCAGGTTTTACCTTCACACGGCCGCGCATGTTTTCAAAGCCTGATTCTTCTATGATCGGGTTGCCGCGGACACCTGCGGCCCATACGACAGTGCCTGCTTTGATTTCTTCGGTCTGATCGTCTTTTCCACAGATGATTCCGTCAGGCGTGCATTCTTTCACAGCCGTGCCGATTTTGAATTCAACGCCTTTTCCTTCAAGGTAGTTGACCGCATAATCGACAAGCTCAGGATCAAAGCCCGGGAGAACGGACGGCGCGGCTTCCACGCATATTAAACGAACCTGCTGGCGATCGATATCGTATTCGCGGCACAGCTCAGGAATGCGGTTGCCCAATTCGCCCAAAAATTCAATGCCGGTAAAACCCGCTCCTCCGACAACGATCGTCAGGCGTTCCGGGCGCTTCTCGGCTTCTGTGTTATACGTCGCAAACTGATATTCAATGTGCTCGCGAAGCTGCCGGGACGAGTTGATGTTTGAAATGGAGAAAGCATACTCTTTCAATCCAGAAATTCCGAAAGTTTCAGGGACGGCCCCCAGCGCTACGACAAGATAGTCGTAACTAAGCTCGCCGGTTTCAAGGACGACTTTCTTTCCTTCTTTATCGATTTTCTTTACCGTATCCTGAACGAAATTGACACGGGATGTATTGATGACGTCTTTAATCTGATAGCGGCATCTGTCATGATGAAGTGTACCTGCGCTCGCTTCGTGCATCCAGGTTGTCTCATAATGATAATTGTGCTTGTTGACAAGCGTAACATCCGCTTCATTGACGCCGATTTTTTTAACAAGTCTCGTAACGGTCATTAATCCACCATAACCTGCACCTAATACTACTACTTTTGGCTTATTCAACGGAATCACATCCACCTTTTCTGTATTTTACTGCTAAGCCGGATTAAAAATAGCCTTTGGGTTATCTTCTGCCGGCTTCAGGCTTTTTATGAAAAAAAGTTTGTGAAACCCTTCACTTTAATTTGCCGAACAACGGAATGTTTTTCGGCTGTGCGTCGAAAAATATTCACGAATCTTTAACAAAATGTTCACAACTACATCATAGCCGCTCGCTTTTGCTTTTTCAAGGTTAAATATGCTCGGGCGGCAGACTTTAGATCAGACGGTAATATTTTCCGATCTTAAAAAAACAGACGCGCTCGTATTTATTTTATGTGATATGATATAATTAAGAACAATTTTCATTTAGGGGGCATTATTTTCATGCGTGAAGACTCAAAAGTATATGACATTACAATTATCGGGGGCGGCCCTGTCGGCTTGTTTACCGCATTTTACGGCGGAATGCGGCAAGCGAGCGTCAAAATTATCGAAAGCCTGCCGCAGCTAGGCGGTCAGCTGTCCGCTTTGTATCCCGAAAAATACATATACGATGTAGCCGGGTTCCCTAAAATCCGCGCTCAGGAGCTGGTCGACAATTTAAAAGAGCAAATGGCGAAATTTGATCAGACCGTTTGTCTGGAACAAGCCGTCGAAAGCGTTGAAAAACAAGCAGACGGCATTTTCAAGCTCGTCACCAACAAAGAAATCCACTATTCTAAAACGGTGATTATTACAGCCGGAAACGGAGCATTCCAGCCGAGAAAGCTCGAGCTTGAATCTGCGGCACAATACGAGAATGCAAACCTTCATTACTTTATAGATGATCTGAATCAATTTGCGGGCAAACGCGTTGCGGTGTTGGGCGGCGGCGACTCCGCCGTCGACTGGGCGCTCATGCTGGAACCGATCGCTAAAGAGGTGTCAATTATTCATCGCCGCGATAAATTCCGCGCACATGAACACAGCGTCGAAAACCTGCACAATTCAAAAGTCAATGTGCTGACACCGTTTGTTCCGACCGAACTGATCGGCGCCGAGCGGATTGAACAGATCGTCATCGAGGAAGTGAAAGGCGAGAGAAAAGAAATCATCGAAGTCGACGATGTGATCGTCAACTTCGGCTTTGTTTCATCTCTCGGACCAATCAAAAACTGGGGGCTTGAAATCGAGAAAAATTCGATCGTCGTCAAGTCCACAATGGAAACGAACATCGAGGGATTCTATGCAGCCGGCGACATCTGCACATACGAAGGAAAAGTCAAGCTGATTGCCAGCGGATTTGGAGAAGCACCGACCGCTGTCAACAATGCAAAAGCTTACATGGATCCTAAAGCGCGCGTGCAGCCGCTGCACTCTACAAGCATGTTTGAAAACAAATAAAAATGAAAAGGAGCCTGACACCGGCTCCTTTTCATTATATGATATTCAAATATGAGAAGATCGTTCCCAAAATCAGCACAATCGTTAAGATACCGACCACTCCCGCCGCAGTCAAGACAATCCGGTCCGTAATTTTCTGTGCTTTTGGAAGCGGTTTTTCGCAGCCGCATGCTTCACAGACTTTTGAATCGTAAGGCGTAAGCCCGCCGCAGCTTCTGCAGTTGATTTTTTCCATGGTTGAACCCCTTTTCTTTACTGGGCTTGGACTCTAAATAAACCTGTCCAGTATAGAATAACAAATTGACGAATAGAATGTCTTAAGATTCACAAAATATTCTTAAATGAACTCCAAAAAACCCTTGTTAGGAAGTGACGATATGTCTTACTACAACAATCGCAATCAAGAGCCTTTGCCAAAGGAAGATATCAGTACGTGGGAATGTACCGCTGAGGACTGCAACGGATGGATGAGAAAAAATTTCACGAGCAGCGATCGCCCTCTATGCCCTCTGTGCAACAAGGAAATGGTAAGCGGAAGCCGCTATATCACCTCAATCACCAACAACACGAGCAATCTCAACCGAATCTTTAACCAGAAATAAACACGATTGTTCCGGAAGCCCCGTTGCAAAAACCTTGCTCAGCACTTGAGCGGGGTGGCTGCATTGCTTCCTTCCGGCATTTCCCGAGCGATGCGGAAAACAGATTATGTTAAATCTTTTACCAAAAGAATCTCATCCCGAATCGGTATGCCGTTATCAGCGGCAAAGGGAATTTCAGGCTTTACTTTTCTTGCTTCTTCAACTGCGTTTACATACAGCTCGGCCATTGTATAGCCTCTCTTTTGATAAAACATAAACGCCCGCATATTATCGTTCGTCGTGATCAGTTTAATCGATTGACACTGTTTTCGCTTTGCAGCACGTTCCACTTCGTTTAAAAGGAGTGAGCCGATCCCTTTGTTTTCGGCAATACTGTCCAAGGAGACGACTTCACATTCGTTTCCGGCGATGAAGTACGTAATCAGGCCTTTTATATCGCCTTTTTCATCTGTCACAGCGAATCCTTCCAATTCATCGCAGCGGAATGTTCCGTGTGAATTGACCATGTCCGGACTTCCCCAATGCTTATGAAAAAACGCGGTAACGTCCGCTTTTGACAAGCCGAGCGTTGATACGAGTTTCATTTCTTTCCCCCCAGATCATAATAAAACGCCTTTTCGTCACGATGATGCATCGCAATGAAAGGCGTTTTTCTCATTCCATATCGTTGACCTGATGCCAATATGTCAGCACTCTTCAGGCTTCCCTGCATTCACTGCGGTTCTGAATGATGATCCGCAGCCGCATGAAGCGATGGCGTTTGGATTATCGATGGTGAAGCCTCCGCCCATCATCGATTGTTTAAAATCAATGACCGTACCGTTCATAATATCCAGGCTTTCTTGATCTACAAGCACTGTGATTCCATGCTGGACGAATTCATTGTCGTCTTCGTTTTTTTCGTGTTCAAAACCCATGCCGTATGACAGACCGCTGCATCCGCCGCCTTTTACTCCGATTCTCAAGAATGCGTTCTCCTCTTCATGCTCTTTCATCATATCCTTGATATGAAGAGCAGCCGCTTCCGTGACCGTAACTGTTTTTTCGCTCATAACATCACACCTCCTAAAAGCTCATGTGTACTTTATTATAAAGTCGCACGTCCGATTTCTCAAACGGACCGACTCATGATATAAAAAACTCGCCTTCACATACCGTTTCAGCGGGTCCTGTCATCATGACGCGTCCGTCATTTTTCCAATTAATGATCAAATCACCGCCGGCGAGATGGACGGTAATGTCCGTGTCCCGTTTGGAATAGCCGTTGAGTATCGAACTCACTGCGGCTGCGCAGGCGCCCGTTCCGCATGCCTGGGTAATTCCTGAACCCCTTTCCCATACACGGAAATGGAGTTCTTTGTCGTTTTCGACTTCAACAAATTCTACGTTAACCCCTTCCGGAAACCTTTCATCTTTTTCAATGAGCGGTCCCATCGACGTAAGCGGCGCTTTTTCAATATCGTCTAAATAAAAGACGATGTGGGGATTGCCCATGGATACAGCGGTACCTTTCATTTCCCGGCCGCCGAATATCATCTTTTCATTGATCGTCTCCGACCCCTGTTCACCGAGCATTGGCATATCTGATTTGAGAAGGCGCGGTTCACCCATATCGACTGTAGCCGATACAACTTTTCCTTCCTTCACTTCAATCTCAGCCTTTACCAAGCCTGAAAGAGTTTCAATTAAAAAGGATGTTTCCTTCACCAGTTTATGTTCATACGCGTATTTTGCAACGCAGCGCAAACCGTTTCCGCAGTTTTTGCCTTCAGATCCGTCGCTGTTGAAAATCCTCATTTTAACCGGCGCTTGATCTGAAGGACAGATGAGTATCATTCCGTCTGAACCGATTCCGGTGTAAACGGAAGACACTTTGACGGCCAAATCTGACAACAGCTCCTCAGGGAGATGTTCTTCAAACTGATTGACGTATATATAGCTGTTTCCTAAGCCGTGCATTTTAGTAAAACGAAAAGAATTCATAGCCGCCTCCACATTTTTTACTTTCTTCTAGTATAAAAGCTGAAAGGGATGGATACAATATGGCTATCCCCCGTTTTTCATACATAAAAGCTCCCTGCGTTCATTTGCAGGGAGCTTTTATCATGTTATCCGATAAACATACCGGCGATCGCCGCGCTTGTAAGGTTGGCCAATGTTCCGGCAGCAACGGCTTTCAAGCCGAGACGGGCGATATCGGAACGGCGGTTCGGCGCCATTCCTCCCAATCCTCCGAGCAAAATCGCCACAGAAGACAGGTTTGCGAAACCGCACAGCGCAAAGCTGATAATCGAAGCGGTTTTGACGGAAAGCTGATCAAACATCGGAGCAAAATTGGAATAAGCGACAAATTCATTCAGTACGAGCTTTTGACCGATAAAGCTTCCGGCCTGAACTGCTTCATCCCAAGGGACGCCGATGACAAAGGCGAGAGGTGCAAATACATAGCCGAGAATGAATTCAAGCGAAAGGTCTTTAAAACCGAACCATCCACCGATTCCTCCAAGAATTCCGTTTAAAACGGCAATCAAAGCAACAAATGCAAGGAGCATCGCACCGACATTCAAAGCAAGAGAAAGACCTGTTGATGCCCCTTTTGCAGCGGCATCGATGACATTTGCTGCGTCTTCGTCTTCAGCCATTTGAATATCTTTTTCTTCAATTTTCGATTTTTCAGTTTCGGGAATAAGCATTTTTGCCATAATCAAGCCCGCAGGTGCAGCCATAAAGCTCGCTGCAAGCAAATATTCGAGAGGAACCCCAAGAAGGGCGTAACCGAACAAAACAGAACCGGCCACTGATGCGAGTCCGCCTGTCATAACGGCAAACAGCTCCGACTTTGTTAAGTTTGCAATAAACGGCTTAATCACAAGCGGCGCCTCAGTTTGTCCGACAAAGATATTGGCAGCTGCAGAAAGAGATTCCGTTTTGCTTGTTCCGAGCAGTTTTGCCAATCCGCCGCCGATAAAGCGGATGATGACTTGCATGATCCGTAAGTGGTAAAGAACCGCAATCAGCGATGAAAAGAAGATGATAACAGGAAGAACGCTTAAAGCGAAGGCAGCGCTGTCGCCTACTTGCAAGAGAGGCCCGAAGAGAAAGCTGATTCCTTCATTCGCATAATTGACGAGATGCTGAACGGCTTTCGTAAACGAAAGAAACACTTCCCGCCCCATTTCCCATTTGAGAACGATGAATCCGAACAGGAGCTGCATCGCCAAACCGATTAAAATCGTTCTTATGTTAATTTTACTCTTGTGCTCAGAAAGCAGAAAAGCAATCGCGAAAATCGCCAGAATACCAAGAAGTCCCCATAAAATGTTCATGACCACACCTCTTATTATTTTTTAAACTTTTATTAAGATAACAATTAATGATTGGCCTGTCCACAAAAATTTTTAAGAATTTTTTCTCTTTTTATGTAAACCCTTTCAAACGAAGGCTTTGCATGAAAAAACGAGATCACCAAGATGACCCCGTTTTTAAATAAGTTCATTTTCATCAATGAACTTGTATATATTTTCGACCAATTCAGCCGGATTATTCGCTGTCACCATTTCTCCGTTTAC
Source organism: Bacillus sp. J41TS8 (assembly GCF_018333035.1). Taxonomy (NCBI): domain Bacteria; kingdom Bacillati; phylum Bacillota; class Bacilli; order Caryophanales; family Bacillaceae; genus Bacillus; species Bacillus sp. J41TS8. Next base: position 90,700 of record NZ_BORF01000007.1, on the reverse strand, counting down.
AAGAGCATACATGGTCTGCATGCATTGTCCGCAGTAACTCAGGCAGCCGTATTCGACGACGTCCAGATTCGGATCTTTCTCCAATATTTCTTTTGCTTCCTGAGAACCTTGGGCAAGATTGCTGACGCAAAACTCAACGATTGGAAACACTTTATTTCACCTCACATTGCTTTTTTATCGTACCCTATTTACGTTTCAATAGTCAAAGTTTAAGGCTGAGGAATAAAGCTTTTGTAACATATTAATACCTTAAAGGGTTTTACTAATTATCGATTCAAGGCGGATATGTAGGTTATTTTCCCGAGAAATATTGTGATTTTACATCAAATTAGATATAATTCTAGAGGGTATTTACATAGTTTTTTAATTTTGCAATGAAAAAGGTTAGTTTCTTAATCTGAGGGGAAAAGGGGAATTACCAATGAGAAATTTAGTCTTGCTCGGCGGCGGGTACGGAAATATGCGGATCATTCATCGTTTGCTGCCTAACCAGCTGCCAGATGATGTGATGATCACTTTAATCGACAGAAACCCTTACCATTGTTTGAAAACGGAGTACTACGCACTGGCTGCGGGGACGATTTCCGATCATCATATCAGAGTGTCCTTCCCGGATCACCCGAAGTTAAAGATTGAATACGGGACGATTTCGTCTGTTGATTTGGAAGGGAAAAAAGTTTTGTTTCATGACAGGGAGCCGATATCTTATGATGACGCCGTCATCGGGCTCGGCTGTGAAGATAAATATCACAACGTTCCCGGTGCGCCTGAACATACCTACAGCATTCAAACAATTGATCAATCACGCAGCACTTATCAGGCGCTCAACAACTTAAATGCGGAAGCCACCGTTGCGATCGTCGGGGCAGGACTGAGCGGCGTTGAGCTTGCGAGCGAGCTGAGAGAAAGCCGAAAAGATTTGAACATCGTCCTTTTTGACCGTGGAGAATTAATTTTGTCGAGCTTCCCGAAGCGTTTGAGCAAATATGTTCAAAGCTGGTTTGAAGAGCACGGCGTCAAGATTATCAATTGCGCCAACATCACAAAGGTGGAAGAAGGCATCGTCTACAATCATGACGATCCGATACAAGCTGACGCCATCGTCTGGACAGCGGGGATACAGCCGAACCAAATCGTTCGGGATCTCGATGTGGAAAAAGATCCGCAAGGGCGCGTCGTCCTGACGCCGCACCATAACCTGCCGGGAGACGAACACGTGTATGTTGTCGGCGACTGCGCAAGCCTGCCTCACGCGCCGAGCGCACAGCTGGCCGAAGCTCAGGCGGAACAAATCGTCCAAGTGCTTGAACTGCGCTGGAAAGGCGAACCTCTTCCTGAAGCGATGCCGAAATTCAAGCTGAAAGGCGTGCTCGGTTCACTCGGCAAAAAAGCCGGCTTCGGTTTAGTTGCCGAACGGCCGTTGATCGGCAGAGTGCCTCGCCTGCTGAAATCGGGCTTGCTTTGGATGTATAAGCATCATAACGGATAAGATTGCTCGAAACCTTAGCGTTTTTTAATTAGGGCGCTCTCTCGCCTTCAATGAGAGTACGCCCTTATTTTTGCGTTTTTTTATTTCCGCCAAAAAGTTGAACAGTCCGCCTTATCCGCAAGATTAAACTCGATCATTTTTTTAAGTAATGAGAAATCAAGCGGACGATCCCACGGGAAACGGACAAGCTGCTTCGTATGATCATAGCCGGCCTGCACGATTTCTTCAGAAAAACGATCAATTCCCGCGCTTTCAGGGGCAACAGCCAGGTGATGTTTCGCTGTGCTGAAACCGATAATAAAAGTGCCGTGATCGGTAAACATAGGCTGATTCCAGGCGATTTTCGGCGTTAAATTTGGAAATGTCTCCGCTGTCCAATTCAACACTTCCTCCATCCGGGCTCGATGTTCCGGGTGATCAATTCCTTCTAAATATTCTGCAAAAGCTTCCATGTTGCTCCCTCCTAAAATTAAAATGATGCTAGAACTTTGTTTCGCAAATGAACCCTTTGTAATAAGTCTATCCTTGGAACAGTTTCATTCGAATTCCCCCAGATAAGATTCTACTCAAAAAAGCCCCCTTGTCATCGGCGAGCTTTCTTGAATTGAGCGTCATACCTATTATAGCGTTTCCATGCCTGTCCACTTTTTATAAAGCTATTAAAAACTCCATCATCGTTTCATAAGCAATTTGCGAGGACTGCCGGTTGTATTTTACGGAATACGGGTCGCTAAATCCATGCTCTCCCTTCAGCTTCACCGTTTTGACATTCTTTGATTCCAATTGGGATATACACGCGGCAACGTCAAAGGACTGCTCTTTTTCCGGAAAAAAAAGCAGTGCCGGACATGAAGGCGATATGTTCAGATAGTCTCTTATCCGGGAGCCGTAGTATCCGGCGATCCCATTGACACGCTCATCTTCGCTGCAAAGCCAGGCAGCGGTTGCTCCGACGCTGAACCCGAGTAAGATGATCTTACGATATTGACGATCCAGCTTGGATATGATTGTATTTATTTTGCGCAAAACACCGGGGAAACCGACGTTTTCCATAAAAAAAAGATAAGCCGCTTTTTCTTCAGCGTATTCAAACGGCTGATTCCGATTTAACAAATTGGGGCAAATAACATCAAAGCCCTGCTCAGCTATCAATTGGCAAACATCGTGCATGTGCCGGTTAATCCCGTATATTTCGTGCAGCACGATAACAGCTGTATCGGATTTATTTTGAATATGTATCATGTTCTGACTCCTTGTCTCTCATTGCTGCATAAAAAAAGGGCGCCGCCTTCGGCGCCAGTTTAACAGCTTGTACGGCAACAAATCAGGTTATGCAGTCTTTTGCAAAGCTGCAGGCGCTTTACCATCAAAGCTGTCGAGAAAAATCGCTCTGCCCGCCATCAGCTGGGCCGGCTTATCGTCAAGAAAAATGGCGCGACCGGCAAACTCGGCATTTCCCTTCGGCTGAGACGAAAAACTTAAAACGACAAGGCTGGCAAAGACGGCAGTCAACGCAACGGCAATCATCTTTTTCACTTTAGCTCCTCCGTTCTTTTAAGAATTTGGTCTCTTGCATGATGAGATTCTTCAAAATATTCGGCAGCTTTGTCTGCATCTCCATTTTCTTTATAGTAAAGTGCGATATCAAATGTTAATTCCGCTACATCTGTCCAGAGATTGATCGTTTTAAGATATTCTAAAGCATGTTCAACCGTAAGTGGATCCTGTTCATCATACAGAGCATGAATAAGTTTAAATTTCGACAAATATTCCCTTTCTCCTGCTTTTTCCGCACGGAAAAATCCTTTTTCATACAATTTGCGGGCTTCTTTGACAACATTTGATTTGTATAGCACATGTGTCAGTTCAAACATGGAGTGGATGCCGTAAACCGATTCTTCATGCTCTTTGATAAGCAGCGCTTCTTTGAAATGATGTTCGGCCAAGGTGAGGAGATTGCGATTGACATAGCTCAATCCTAAGTTGTGGTGAGCCATACCGAGGAGAACGTGGTGCTTGATCAGTGCCGCGTCTTTTAGGGCTTGCTTGTAATGCTGTTCGGCTTCATCAAAACGAAATAAATCGAGTTTATTTGCTCCGATCAGCATATCGTTGCTGATCGCTTTTTGAATATAGTCATCATGTGTTTTGAAGGTTTTTAGAGCTGTTTTTGCATGGTTTAAGGAGAGGAAATTCTGTTTGATTTGATAGTAGGCGATAGCCAGTTTGTAATGGAATTCGGCGATTTCGATTTGATCGGGGATTGTTCTGAGCTTTTCTTCGGCTAGTTTATAATAATTGATGGCATTTGTATAATCCTTTTTATGAAATTCGTACATGCCTGCGAAAAAGAAATAATAATATTCGATCATGTCATCTGTGCTTTGCATATCTGCTTTTTGCTCCTGAATATCTTCGAACAATTTGGTGGAAGCTGCAAACTCTTCTGTCAGCAGTTTGTGCCGATAGTCTAAAAGATTAAAATAAAGAAGCAGATCTTGATTTTCTTCCATATTCGGCAGCCGGTGCTCAATGTCGTATTTAATCGAGACCGCTTGTGCCACTTCATGGCGCTTGATCATGACATACCATTGATTAAGCATTCCCGCGACTTCCTCATAAGCAATTTTTGTCTTCAATCGTTTATCCTTCCTTTCCTCCCATGCCTCTTCCTTTTTATGGGTTGTTTTTCATTTTACAGAATCGCTTATTTTTTGACAATCACTTTTCTAAATATTGGCTTAATTTCCTAAAATAACTCAAAATTCTGACATCAACCGTAACCATTTTCTGTATTGTTGCAAATCTCTCAGAAAGTATTTTCGTTTGACATTGTTTTTGATGACATTTTATAATCATATATGTAAATATCAACATGTTCGATTTTACAATAAACAAATAAGGAGCGGTTCATATGAATCAAGATGTCAAAGAGTTTGTCGGAAGCCATATGATCTATACGTATGAAAACGGATGGGAATATGAAATCTACATTAAAAATGACCGTACCATTGATTACCGCATTCACAGCGGAATGGTCGGGGGACGCTGGGTTCGCGATCAAAAAGCCGATATCGTCAAGCTGACTGAAGGCGTCTATAAAGTATCATGGACAGAACCGACAGGGACTGACGTTTCCTTGAATTTCATGCCCAATGAAAAGCGGATGCACGGCATCATCTTCTTCCCTAAATGGGTTCATGAACGCCCTGATATCACAGTCTGCTATCAAAATGACCACATCGACTTAATGGAAGAATCGCGCGAAAAATATGAGACGTATCCAAAATATGTCGTACCGGAATTCGCCGATATCACATTCATTGAAAATGCCGGAATCGATAATGAAGATCTGATTTCAAAAGCCCCTTATCCCGGAATGACGGATGACATTAGAGCCGGAAAACGAGTATAAATGGGAAAAGGGCTTTTCATTAATGATATAATGACTGGACTTTTGTTAAGTCATGCAGCAAGGCTTTAATATCGTCTTGCGATAAAGGGACAAGCATTTGATCGTAAAGGGTGATGATCTGTCCTCCCTCGTCATGCTCATGCTGCCTTAAATACTGCTGCAAAGCCCTGAGCTGGTTTTCTTTCAAGCTGGTCTGCGTTTGAAACTGCTTGATTTTCTTTAACGAAAAAACATTCATTTCGTCATCAAAATCGCCTGACATGATTTGACCCTCAATGCTGGACATGCTGGCTATCCCTCCTTATTGACGATTCGGCTGGTAGTTAGTCTGTCCGCTTTAAGAAAAGTACAATCATAAAAAATAAAACAGCAAGGGACATATCTGTCCCTTGCTGTTTATCATGCAGGCTTATAACCTTGCTTTTCCATTTCTTTATACACGTCTTTCAGCTTCGGATTTCCTTCGCCGACCACTTGATCACCGACCATGACGAGCGGATAAAAATATTCGTCGTTCAGGATTTTTTCGGAGATTTCCTGTTTTTCAGGATCGTTTTCCGGCGGCTGATGGATATCAATGTACGTGATCGAGAAAGGCTGGTCGGGATATTTTCTTTTCAGGGCGGCTTCGAGCCACTCATACGTTTCTTTTGATGACGGAAGGTTGACACAGCTTGGACAAAGAACGTCGGCACCGTAAACAAAAAGCTCGGCTTGTTTTTTCATCAGCGGCAGCTCCTTTCTCTTTGTCTTTTATTTTATTCTATTTTGTCCTTTCGCTCCATATTGAAATGAAAATCGCTTTTTATCTTTGCCGGCAAATATGATATAATATGTGGGAAAACGATTGAAACCAAACAATAGCTTTTTATTGTTCGACTGAATATAATGGTTGTATGATTTGAAAGGAGCGATACGAATGACGACAGAGGTCGAAATGAAAGAACAAGTACAGGAAGTGCTGGACAAACTTCGTCCATTTCTACTCCGCGACGGCGGTGACTGTGAACTCGTCGATGTTGAAGACGGCATCGTCAAGCTTCGCCTGCTCGGCGCATGCGGAAGCTGCCCAAGTTCCACGATCACCCTTAAAGCTGGAATTGAGCGCGCCCTTTTAGAAGAAGTTCCGGGCGTCATTGAAGTTGAACAAGTATTTTAATTTGAGAAGGCTGCCGTACATTACGGCAGCCTTTTCTTTTTTATAAATACGCTTCAAACCAGCCGGCAATATACTCAAGCCGTCTGATCCGCTGCTTCGGATGCCCGCTTCTTGATAAATCGTGCGACGCATTCGGGAATCTGACGAATTTCACTTCTTTCCCCATTTTTTTCAATGCCGTAAACAGCTGCTCCGCCTGTTCAATCGGGCACCTGTCGTCCCGTTCGCCATGGAGGATGAGAAGAGGAGTCTCCACCTTGTCCGCATATTTGAGCGGCGAATGCTCCCACAGTTTGCCGGGATTTTCAAAAAGGTCCGCTCCGATCTGCCAGTCTGTGAAAAAATAGCCGATGTCGCTTACCCCGTAAAAACTGATCCAATTGGAAATGGACCTCTGCGTCACCGCGGCCTTAAAGCGATTCGTGTGGCCGACAGCCCAGTTTGTCATAAAGCCGCCGTAGCTTCCTCCTGTGATTCCGAGCCTTTCTTGATCGATGAAATCATATTGTCCCAGCGCGTGGTCAACAGCTGCCATTACATCTTTAAAATCTCCCCCGCCGTAGTCGCCTCTCACCCGGTTGACAAAATCCTGTCCGTAGCCGTGGCTTCCCCGCGGATTGACATATACAACGGCGCTTCCCTTTGCGGCCAGCACTTGAAATTCGTGAAAATAAGCATTCGCATACATGGCGTGAGGACCGCCGTGCACTTCCAGAATGAGCGGATACGTGTTTCCTTTTTCATATTGAGCAGGCTTTATCAGCCAACCGTGAATTGTCAAACCGTCCGCTGTCTGAAATTGAAGCTCCTCCGGTTCCGATATGATATGCTCTTCCGTAAACGCTTGGTTGGCATCTGTTAATCGCTCCGCTGTTTCTTCCCCCAATGGGAGATGGTAAAGTTCGCTCGGCCGGACAGGCAGGGCTATCGATGCCGCAAAACTTTTTTCATCCGGATGCAGGCTGAATCCGTTCAGATGCTCTTTTTCCAACCGGACCGGATAAGCAAGACCTTCGATTGATATGTAGTAAATGCCTGTCGAACCTTTGTCAGATCCAATGACATAAAAGCCGTTTCCGTCTTTGGTCCAGGCCGGTTTCGGAAGAACGCCTCCGACAAGGCTGTCCCCTGCTACTGCATCGCTGAGATGGACATCAAGCATTTCCGTCAAACACGTTAGTTTTCCTGTTTCGATATTATACAGCCATGCTTTATCAAGCGTGGCGTTTTGAAATTCCTTTTCGTTTCCGATGAATGCAAGGTGTTTGCCGTCAGGAGAAAACGATAGTGAAGAAAAAACGCCGTTTTGACCTGTAAGGCGCTTCAAATCACCTGTCGAAAGGTTCATCAAATAGACATCGTTCACACGCATATCCGTCTGATTGGCACAAAATGCAATCCTGCCTCCGCACGGTGAAAATGCGTGGCTGAAATGGTCGCGTTCTAGATCGGTCAGCTGTTTTATCTCCCCGGTTTCCACTTGAACGAGGACAAGCTGCGTATACTTTCCCCTTTTAAACCCTTGGCCGTCTAATTTATACGACAAAGAATCGACTTCCAGCGGTTCGTGATCTTCAATCTCCGTCTTTTTCTCATCGTCGACGCTTTCCTCTTTCGTCAGCCTCACTGAACAAAGCAATGACTTGCCGTCAGGCGACCATTCAGGCTGTGATACATCATAGGGAATATCGGTCACTTTTCTCGCTTCTCCTCCGGCGGCGCTTATTACGTAAAGTTGTGTGGTTTCCTCGCGATTAGACGTAAATGCAAGGGATTTGCCGTCGGGCGACCAGCGCGGATGCTGGTTTCTTCCTTTTCCAAACGTCCATTGTACTGACGCTTGTTGTTTGCGGTCGTAGACCATGATATGCGAATCATAAGAGTCCTGTTTTTCGTTTACTTTTGTTTGCACGTAGGCGATTTTTGCACCGTCAGGCGAGTACTGCGGGTCGGTAATGGATACAAGCTTGATGAGGTCTTTTTCGGTTATCAGCTGCTTCATGTTCGTTTCTCCTCCTCTATATGTTTGTCATACTATTTCGACTTTCTAAATAAAAATCCTTGTTTTGAAGGCAAACAAAAAAAGAGCCGAAAAAGCTCTTTTTTCGTTAAACACTGTTTACTGATTTTCTTTCAACGATAATGCCTGTATCCGGGACATGAAGGCAGTCCACTTCACAATGTGGAAACTTAGAAGCAAGCTGATCTCTCAGCGCGTCTCCCTTTCCTTTTTCAATAAAGGAAAGGATCGTCGGTCCTGCTCCGCTTAAAGCGGTCCCAAACGCGCCGTTTTTGCCTGCTTCATGCTCCACTTTAGAAAGCTCAGGGACGAGCGCCCTTCGGTAAGGCTGATGAAAGAGGTCTTTTTGCATCATGCGGCCGACAAGCTTCCAATCTTTCGCCATCAGTCCGGCGACGAGCATATTGCTGACCGCGCTTGCTTCCACCGCTTTCGGATAAGAGAGGCTTTCGGGAAGAACATCCCGCGCATCTTTTGTCAGCACTTCATAAAAAGGAATGACGACAACGACATCCAAATCGATGTCTTTCATCGAAACCATCTCTGTTTCATCTTCTTCATGAAGTCCGATGACAAGCCCGCCGAAAAGCGATGCTCCGGCATTGTCAGGATGGCCTTCTTCAAGGCTTGCAAAATGGAGTTTCTCGCGGTCAGAGAGTTTTAAATCGGCAAGTTCGTTCGCCAGCTCAATCGCAGCGGCAATTGCGGCTGCGCTGCTGCCGAGACCGCGCGCCAGCGGAATATCGCTCCACACTTTGACGAGGCTTGGCGGAATGTCTTTTCCGAAGTGTGCAGCGGTCCGTTTGGCCACCTGGTAAATTAAATTATCCGTCCCTTCAGGAATTCCCGCTACGACTTCTGTTTCAGCCTCAAAACGCCACTCATCATGAGGAAAAACAGACAGTCTCAAATAACGGGACAGCGCCATGCCGACTGAATCAAAGCCCGGGCCCAGATTGGCCGTGCTTCCGGGAACCGTAACGGAAAACAGCATGTCAGCCTCAGTCATACACGAGCGGCTCCTTTTAAGTGTTCGAGAATGGCTTCTTCATCTGTCGGCAGTGTGACAGGTTTGATCTGCGACACATCAACGGCTGTGTTCGGATCTTTCAAGCCGTTTCCGGTTAAGACGGCGACAACTTTCGCCCCCGGCTGAATCTCTTTCGTTTCCAGCTGTTTCAGTACGCCGGCAATAGATGCGCACGATCCCGGTTCTGCAAATACGCCTTCTTCTCTTGCCAGGAGCTGATAAGCGTGCAGGATCTCTTCGTCTGACACTTCATCGATTTTTCCGTTCGATTCTTTTGCAGCATTGACCGCTTTGTCCCAGCTTGCCGGATTTCCGATTCTGATCGCTGTCGCAACGGTTTCCGGCTTTTCAATTACTTTGTTTTTGACAATCGGGGCCGCGCCTTCCGCCTGAAAACCTCTCATGACCGGCAGGCCTGTGCCGTTTTTCTCATGATATTCTTTAAAGCCTTTCCAGTAAGCCGTAATATTTCCGGCATTCCCGACAGGAATTGCAAGGATGTCAGGCGCTTCGCCCAGCTGTTCACAAATTTCAAAGGAAGCGGTTTTCTGTCCTTCAATCCGGTAAGGATTCACAGAGTTGACGAGTGCAATCGGCTCTTTCTCGCAAATGCTGCGCACCATTTTCAGGGCATCGTCGAAGTTTCCGTCGATCGCAATGATTTTAGCGCCGTACATGACGGCTTGGGCCAACTTTCCGAAGGCGATTTTGCCGTCCGGAATAATGACGATGCACTTCATGTTGGCGCGGGCCGCATAAGCCGCAGCAGCAGCTGACGTATTGCCGGTCGAAGCGCACATGATCGTATCATTGCCTTCTTCTTTCGCCTTGGCGACCGCCATGACCATCCCGCGGTCTTTAAAGGAGCCTGTAGGATTGACACCCTCTGTTTTGACATAAAGCTCGATTCCGAGCTTTTTCGAAAGATTTTGCAGATAAATGAGCGGGGTATTTCCTTCGTTCAGCGTCAATTCCGGTGTTTTGTCCGTTACTGGCAAATATTCTTTATATTGATGGATGAGTCCTTTCCACATTAGCTCCAACCGTTCCCTTCTACTCGATAAGTGCTTTTCACCTGATCAACAACCTCAAGATCATTCAGCTTTTGCAAGATATCCGTAAAATCCTCTTCTGACGTATGATGTGTCACAATGACAATCTCAGCCAGGTCATCATGGCCTTTAATCGGAAGCTGCAGAATTTTTTCAAAACTGACGCCTCTTTCCGAAAAAATCGATGTGATTTTTGAAAACGAACCGACCTGATCTTTAACATGAATTCTTAAAAACTGCTGGGCGAAGATTTCAGACGGCGCCTTTATCTTCTTTTCAAACTGCGGATCGACAAAGCTGCTGCCGTTCACGCCGAGACGCATGTTTTTCATGACGGAAACCAAATCTGATACGACGGCGGTCGCAGTCGGCATGCTTCCTGCGCCAGGCCCGTAAAACATCGTTTCCCCGACGGCCTCGCCATACACGTAAACCGCATTGAATTCATTATGGACGGAAGACAGCGGATGATGCTCCGGCAACAATGTCGGCTGGACGCTCACTTCGACTTTTTGTCCGTCGCGCTGGGCGATGCCGATCAGCTTCATCGTATAGCCGAGCCGTTTGCTGAAATTGATGTCTTCATCAGACACTTGGGAAATGCCCTTCACTTTGACATCGTCAAGATCGACATTCATTGAGAAACCGAGCCTGGCCAAAATCGCCATCTTTCTCGCCGCATCAAGACCTTCAACATCAGCTGTCGGGTCCGCTTCGGCGAAGCCGAGCTCCTGCGCTTCTTTCAGCACATCAGCATAAGGCGCGTTTTCTTTATTCATCTTCGTTAAAATGAAGTTGGTCGTTCCATTGACGATACCCATCATTTTCGTAATCCGGTCTGAAGCCAGCCCGTCTTCCAGGCTTCGCAAAATCGGAATCCCGCCGGCGACGCTCGCTTCAAAATAAAGGTCGCAGCCGTTTTCTTTCGCGGCAGCCGTCAGTTCCGATCCATAGAGGGCGATCAAATCTTTATTCGCTGTCACGACATGTTTTTTCGCCTGAAGCGCGTCAAGCAAATAGCGTCTTGTCTCCTCGATTCCCCCGATGACCTCAATGATGACATCCACTTCCGGATCTTGAATGACATCATAAGCTTCCGTCGTCAGAACATCTTTGGAAAGGTCGACATCCCTCTTCTTATCTTTATCTTTTACAAGAACTTTTTGAATCGTAACAGGGCATCCGACTTGGTGTGTCAGCTTATCCTGGTGATCCTGAATAATCTTCACCACACCGCTCCCGACTGTTCCTAATCCTAGCAGCCCCACTCGTATCGCCTTCAATGAAATTCCACCTTTCTCTCTCTTATCGTCCTCTCTCTGAGGACATTTGTAAACACAACACAGACATTTAAGTTACAAACATTATAATGGGGGATTCTTTTTTTGACAAGATGACATTTGCTGAAAAACAAATCATGAAAACGCTTTATACATTGATATAATAAGATTCTATATATTCAGAAATATTTTCGCGAGAAAATCTTCCGACCCGTCAGGCCGGCCGGAAGAAACATCAAATCTCGGTCTTTGCCGGCTTCCCTCCCAGGACAAGCGCAATATTTTCCGCACAAAGCCTCATCATGGCTTCTCTCGTTTCGACAGTGGCGCTGCCGATGTGAGGCAGCGCGGTCACTTGCGGCAGATTGGCGAGCGGGTGATCCTGCTGCACGGGTTCTTCCGCAAAGACGTCGAGTCCTGCGCCGGCAATATCTTTTTCGATCAGGGCTTCATATAAATCGTCTTCATTCACAACCTGTCCTCTTGAGACATTGATAAAAATAGCGGAGCGCTTCATCCTTTTGAATGCGCTGCGGTTAAACAGATGCTTCGTTTCCTCAGTCAGAGGCGTCAGGCATACCACAAAATCCGCCTGTTCGAGCAGTTCGCCAAAGGATAGATAGGATGCGCCCAGTTCGGCTTCCGCCTCGGGATTGCGGGTGCGGTTATGATATAAAATCTCCATGCCAAAGCCTTTCGCCCGCCGGGCGACGGCTTGTCCAATGCTCCCCATCCCGACGATGCCAATCGTTTTATGATGGATATCCGCTCCGGCCAAAAGCAGCGGCCCCCAGCCCGTCCAGTTGCCTTGTCTAATCCAGTCGCTTGCCTCGACGATTCTGCGCGCGGATGCCATCAGCAGAGCAAACGTCAAATCTGCCGTTGACTCTGTCAGCACGCCGGGCGTGTTGCAGCAGATGACGCCATGCTTTTTCGCAGCCTCCACATCGAGGTTGTCATAGCCCACCGCCAAATTGGCCACCACTTTTAAATGCGGCGCACCTTTTAAAAGCTCCTCATCAACTGTGTCGGAAAGCATCGTCAACAGTCCGTGCGCCTTTTTTGCTTTTTCCGCCAGAACGGCGCGCGGGCACGGTTCTTCTTCCTTTTCCCACATCTCAATACGGGCTTCTTCTTTTAGCGCAGAAAGCTGTTCTTCCGGTAATTTTCTCGTTACATATACAAACGGTTTGTCCATGCTGCCTCGTTCCTTTCTAAGAGTAGCTTCCAACCAAGCATATCGAAAAAATCCGGAAATGTTAACATGAAGAAAAGAACACCGCGGCGTCTATGGTGTCCTTTTCAGCCAATTGACAGGCGGCATGCTCATAAATCCTGCGGCTCTCATGCCTGCCATTTCTTGAAATCCGTTCAGAAATTGCTCATAAGCCGGCGCTCGAGACAATAAATGGTCGAGTCTGCTTTCAAAATAATGGTGCTCTGATTCAGGAGAAATATAATACCCTTCAACCGTCTCAAAATAGTGAAGCGGAAACAGAAGCCTGCTGTACACCAGCCGTTTAGAAAATGAGGAAAGCGGCGCGGCTTGTTCGTATTGCTGAAAAAACAATGCGATGTCATTGAAGTTTTTCCTTTCGTGAAACAAGCTTCTGGCATATTCCGCAAGATCCCTGGCCGCATGATCAAACACCCATTCCATCGGGATTTTAATAAGCGGCTCGCGCCTTAAAGCCTCGCAGGTGAGCCGCTGCTGGCAAATCGTCCCGGAGTCGGCGGCCTGCGGCTGATCATCCAATTCGGTATCGGCCAAATATTGAATCGCGTTTTCGGTTAAACCGAGATAATAAGGAAACGATTCGATAAAATGTTTTTCAAAAGGCTGCAGCTGTCTTGCCTGCGTTTTTTGGATCCAGAATTGTTCTAGCTGGTCGAGCCGTTTCCCCCAAAGTTCTTTCCACTGCCCGATCCGCGAGGTTTCTTTTACCTCATAAGGGTATCCTCTTCCCTTCTGATGAAATTCAGCCAGCTCCGCCCCAAATGAAACGGAGCTGTTTGTCATGCGGGGAGCAGCTTGAAGCAGCACATATGAGGCGCCATTGTCCTCAAATGTCATCTCCCCATCCTTTGTCAATATAAAAGATGAAACGTATGGGTCGCGCTGTTCTTGCAAATACTGACTCATACTAAACAATTCCGCCAGCTCATCCTGACTCAAGTGGGATACCGGGACGATCAAAAACATCGAATTCGGGGTATGAAAAGCCTGATAAGACAAGTATGAAGTAAGATCGCGAATATGGATTCCGAATTTTTCTTTGATCAGCTCCTTCACGGACATCACTTCCTGATAAATATTTCTCCTTCTACACATCGTAATCATGAAGGGATTCGATTATGAATCGATTCGGAAAAAGAGTTCTAAAATCGTTACATTTTTAAGGTTGTTTGTATACACTAAGTAAAAAAAGATTGGGTGAAAATGATGCCGGAAAACAACAGCATGCATCAAATCGAAACAGCAGCAAAAGAATGGCTTGAGAAACGGGGCGTCAAGATTTCGGATATTGCTGATCTTGTCTACGTACTACAAAAGAAATATCATCCAAACTTGACAAAAGAAAAATGTGAAGAGAATGTCAACCGGGTCATGAAAAAACGCGAAGTTCAAAACGCCGTGATCACAGGGATTCAATTGGATATACTTGGTGAGCAAAGAAAGCTCATGGAACCGCTCCAAACCTTAATCGAGACAGATGAAAGCTTGTACGGCGTCGATGAAATCTTATCCTTCTCCATTGTGAATTTGTATGGATCAATCGGTTATACAAACTATGGATATATCGATAAAATCAAACCGGGAGTGCTCGCACGTTTAAACGATAAATCAACAGGCGAATGCCACACGTTTTTGGATGATATCGTCGGAGCGATTGCGGCAGCCGCATCCAGCAGACTGGCGCATCGAGCAAAAGATGCGGAATAAGCCATTAAAAAACACTTGTCCTTAAAAGACAAGTGTTTTTTTGCGGTTTAGATGCGATCCATCCAGTCTGTTAAAGAATCAATCACATATGTCGGCTTTTCCTGGTAGGCTTCAAGGTGTTCTTTTTTGGTCACGCCCGTATGAACGAGAAGCGTGTCCATCCCGGAATTCATTCCCGCCATAATATCCGTATCATAATTGTCACCGACCATCAGCGTTTCACTGATATTTGTGCCGAGCACCTTCATCGCCTGCTCCATGATGATCGGCTCCGGCTTGCCGATAAAAATAGGCTCTGTCTGCGTAGAAACGGTTAATACTGACGTGAGAGAACCATTGCCCGGCAATAGTCCTCTTTCTGTAGGAATAGCGATATCGCCGTTAGTCGAGATGAATGTAGCGCCGTTGCGGATGGCAAGGCAACCGACGGCTAGCTTTTCGTATGTAATGCCGCGGTCGATACCGACGACGACGAAGTCGGCGTCTTCTTCGCCGAATGCCAGTCCTTTTTCCTCAATGGCCTGGCGGATACCTTCCTCACCGATCACATATACGGAAGCATCCGGTTTTTGTTCGGCGATAAAATTGGCGGTCGCCATGCTGGTTGTGAATACCTGGCTCTCTTCGGCCGGAATATCAAATGAAACAAGCTTGTCCGCCACTTGCTTCGGCGTGCGCGACGAGTTGTTAGTGACGAACAGATACGGGATGCTCCGTTCTTTCAGCTTCCTTACGAATTCGCATGCTTCTTCGATTTTTTCCGTCCCTTTGTACATTGTTCCATCCAGATCAATTAAGTATCCTTTGTATGTTTTCATGTTGTACACTCCAGTTTTGTTTAGTGCGGTTTGAATGCGGATACCGGACCGAGCTCATGGTTTAAATAATCGCGGATCCGCGCCGGAAATTTCTCAAGCGTTTCCGCATGCCTGCTGAGCAGCATGTCCAATTCTTCATGGTTGACATTCAAGTAGTCTTGAACCAATGTCTTCCGATAGGCGATCAAATGTTTCAAACTGTCGCCTTCCGCTTGGCTGACAACCTTTTCATCGGTCAGTATATCCATAATGTCGTCATAGCTTCCAGGATCTCTCATAATAAAGCCGTCAATCATATCGTTCCCTATATCCAATATACATTCGATCAGCGTGTGGCCGATTCGTTCGAGCGCTTTTTTTTCGACGTCGGAAGTCCATTCCTCCTGTGTTTGATAAAGCCACAGCTCCTCTTCCAGGAAGTTCAGCGTGTTTTCGATTTTGTGTCGATCGACAAAATACATCATCAGAGCATCCCCTTTTATGATCGCTTATTTTCGCAGACGTTTTAAAACAAAGTAGGCACATCCGAAATTACAGTACTCGTAAATATATTCATCAAGCGTGCTGATCTTCGTATCAAATGTGGCCTTTTGATTTTGATCGTCAAAAAAGCCTTTCAGCCTCAGCTGGCTGTATCCCCAATCCCCGACGATGTAATCATATTTATTTAAAATGTCGGAGTATCTGGCTTTAAACGCTTCTTCGTTAAAACCGTTTTTCACATCTTTGACGACTTCAAATGCAGCGTTCTGAACGACAATCATTCTTTTCACCTCTTTTATATGATAATTCAAACCCGTGCCGCCATCAATTGCTAAGAATAAATCCTCCCCGTTGGAAAAGCTATAAATGAGGAGGAAAAGCAGAATGAATAAAAAAATTCTTTTAGCAGGGCTGCTGGCGGTGCCTTTAGCAGGATGCCAGACAGCCTTAAATGATACCGAACACAATATATATGACGAAGACGGAAATACCGTTCACGTTGCAGACAAGAACCCTCAATATCATGAAAAGTTCAGAAATGACAACCGGAAAGGCAGATTCGGATATGCGCGCCATCAGGCAACTCCAGTCGCAAACAAGGAAGAAATGCAGGCGCCTCAAATTGATCGGGAAGAAATGGCGCATATTATATCTAGTTTAACGGTTCAGCTTCCCAATATTCAAGATGCCTCAGCACTTGTGACAGACGAAGAAGCGCTTGTCGTGTACAAAACGGACTCCGGGCAGCGCGAACAGACGGCTGACCAAGTTAAAAAGACGGCGGCATCAGTCATTCCGAGGTATTACCACATCTATATTTCCGATGATCCGGATATGATGCAATCCGTCGCCAACTTCAGCCGGCTTGGAGCCAATTCAAGAAACGTTGATCAGCTGATGGCCGATACGATTAAGGAAATGCAAAAATCACCGCAAGGCAAAACAACGACAGGTACAGATGAAAACGGCCTTGACGGAAAAGGAAAAGCGACCGAATCCTGACCTGAAAATAAGAAAAACGCCAGCGCAAACGGCTGGCGTTTTTTCATCCAATGTTATGCCTGTGCCTGGCGTTTTTTAGACGCTTCATTCACCTGTTCATCGGCATGGTATGAAGAGCGGACGAGCGGCCCTGCTTCACAGTGGCTGAAGCCTTTTTCCATGGCGATTTCTTTCAGTTCGGCAAACTCGTCAGGATGGTAATATTTCTGTACTTTAATATGTTTTTTGGACGGCTGTAGATACTGGCCGATTGCCATGATGTCGACGTTGTTCGCAAGAAGGTCGTCCATTGTTTCGATGATTTCTTCTTTTGTTTCGCCGAGGCCGATCATGATGCTGGATTTCGTCGGGATGTCCGGCTGCATCTCTTTGGCGCGGCGCAAAAATTCCAATGATCTTTCGTATGTAGCTCTCGCACGGACTCTCGGCGTCAGGCGGCGGACCGTCTCAATATTATGGTTTAAAATATCCGGACGCGTATCCATCAGCGTTTTCAAATTATGATAGTCTCCGCCCATATCAGACGGGAGAACTTCGATTGTTGTAAACGGGCTTTTTCTCCGGACGGCGCGTACGGTTTCAGCGAATACCCCTGCTCCTCCGTCTTTTAAATCGTCACGGGCAACGGCTGTAATGACCGCGTGTTTCAGATTCATGATGCTCACAGAATCCGCGACTCTTTCCGGCTCATTCAAGTCAAGTTCTGTCGGCAGCCCCGTCTTCACCGCACAGAAGCGGCAGGCTCTCGTACAGACAGATCCGAGAATCATAAAGGTTGCGGTACGTCTGACGGCCCAGCATTCGTGGATGTTCGGGCATTTCGCCTCTTCACAGACCGTATGGAGGTTGTTTTCCCGCATTAATTTTTTTAAGCCCGTATAGTTTTCATTTGTATTCAGCTTGATCTTAAGCCATTCGGGCTTTCTTAGGTGCTCGTCTTTCTTTGCCAATTCCATCATCTCCATTGTGGATTGTAGTCATGTTCAATACGAAATTTGTGACATAGCGCCGGATGTGTCCCTCTGCTTTGGAACCGCTTAAATTAAAATTGCTAAATCTTCATCTTTAGTCACTTTAACATAGTACAGATTTGTGAACAAGAGCTTGATTAGTCAAGATGGAATTTCTAACATTTTCTTATTATCGATTTCCGCAGATGTCACAAACTAACCGTATTCAAACTGAAAGGAGCTAAGGACACTGTGAAAGCTGTATTATCCGTTCTCATCCTCCTTTTGCTCATATCGCAGCCGTGCGCTCTTGCAAAGGAGAAAAAAGAGCCCGATCTGCAAAAGAGAATGGCCCTTTATCATAAAACAGAAGCTGCAACCCATATTCCTTGGTATGTTTTCGCGGCTGTCGACCAATACGAAATCAACATCCGCAAAAACCGCAAGGACTTGCCGAAGCAAAAAGGGCACACCGGGATATATATTCCGCAAAGCGTGTGGAGCGGACCTGAAAACCCCAACCCGAAAGATACATCGCCGCTCAGCATCAAGGTTTTTGACGGAATTGGAATGGACGGAAACGGAGACGGACTGGCGGAACCGGATCAGGATGAAGACGTCCTTTATACGTTTGGACAATACTTGTTGACATACGGAAGAGACATAGAAAATATCCGCATCGGCCTGTGGGAGTTTTACGAAAGGGATCAGACGGTCGGCATCATATCAGGCTTTATCAGGCTTTTTCAAAAATACGGCCACATTGATTTGGGCAAGCACGCCTTTCCTCTTCCCGTAAGATCAGATTACAGCTATAGAAGCACATGGGGAGATGCCCGCGGATTCGGGGGCAGGCGCATTCACGAAGGGACGGATTTGTTCGCCCATTACGGCCTCCCCGTCCGGTCGACATGCTACGGTATTGTGGAAATGAAAGGCTGGAATCGTTTCGGCGGATGGCGGATCGGAATCAGAGACATCAACAATACGTACCATTATTTCGCCCATTTGAACGGATTCACAAAAGGCTTGAAAGTGGGAGAAATCGTCGAACCCGGCCAAGTGATCGGCTCGGTCGGAGCAACGGGTTACGGGCCGCCGGGAACATCGGGAAAATTCCCGCCCCATCTTCACTACGGCATGTATAAAGACAACGGAAGAACCGAATGGTCTTTTGACCCTTATCCTCATTTAAGGGCATGGGAACGGAAGGAGCTTCGAAAGAAAAAATAAAAGACATCCCTATTTCAGAAAAATAGGGATGTCTTCTTTTCAGAGATTAACCGGCTTGGCTTTTCTTGCTTTTCACAACCGCATTGATGATGCTTGCGGCCAAGCCTCCCCAAATAATGACGATGCCGATCACCATCATTGCTATAGATGCGCCGTTCATGAGGAAACCTCCTTGTCATGTTGAAATGGCGTATATTTCAGTTCGTTCTTCCATTTTGAAAGCGAAAGGATAAATCCGGCTGCGATCGCTCCAACAGCGACGCACCATCCCCATTTCAGGAGAAACTCTACCGGCAGATCACCGTAGGCTGTTGTGATATTCGTCTTGATATTATCAAACATCATATACCCCAGAACAATCGGCGTGACGACGCTCAGGCAGATTCTCCACCAGGCGCCAAGCTGAATGTCGGAAACCGAATTGGCGTGAGCCTGCAAAGCTTTCAGCTCTTTCGCAAACCATGCAATCGCAACGACTTCGATCAATCCGGCAAGCGCCACTCCGAAATTATTGATAAAGTAATCGGCCGCATCGAGAAAGAACAGCCCGCCTTTTGTCGCAAATACAAGCGAACACAATGCAGCGGCCCCTCCGCCGAACAGGACGGCTTTCCGCCGCGGAACGTTGAATTTATCCTGAATCGCGGCAACATATGTTTCAGAGATCGAAATGAGAGATGACAGACCTGCCAATACGAGCGAACCAAAGAATAAAAACCCGAAAAGCACATTAAACGCCGGAAACTCATTGATGATTTGCGGAAAGACGACGAACGCCAAACCGATTCCGGAAGAGACGACCTCTTTAACTGGAACGCCTTGCTGCGCGGCCATAAAGCCCAGCGCACTGAATACCCCGATCCCGGCCAGCAATTCGAACGACGAATTCCCGAATCCTGTGATGAACGCATTGTTTGTAATATCGGATTTTTTCGGCAAATAGCTGGAATACGTAATCATGATGGCAAACGCGATCGACAGACTGAAGAAAATTTGCCCGTATGCCGCCACCCAAACTTTTCCGTTTGTGATCTGGCTCCAATCAGGCGTGAAAAACGCATTCAGCCCTTGAGCAGCCCCGTCAAGTGTAATCGAATAAATGACGATGATTAAAAATAAGACCAATAGCAGCGGAATGAAAATGCGGTTTGCAATTTCGATTCCTTTTTTGACTCCGGCAAATAAAATGCCCAAGGAAACAATCCAGACAATCGCGAGCGGAATCAGGACGCCCGGCACGAAGCCTCCGAATTGACCGATGGCTCCTCCTCCAATATCCACTCTGTTTAAATATTCAGTCATTAGGAAATTTTCTGTATCTTTACCCCAGCCTAAATTGAAAGAAAAGACAGTGTAAGAAATGGCCCATGCCACGATCACGGCATAATACGTCGAGATGACAAATGAGATGGCGACCTGCCACCAGCCGATCCATTCCTTTCCTTTCCCCATCCGGGCATAGGACAGCGGGGCTGATCCTCTGTATTTATGGCCGATTGTAAATTCCATGATGAGAAGAGGGATTCCTGCTGTTAAGAGCGCGAACAAATATGGCAAAAAGAACGCGCCGCCTCCGTTTTCATAAGCTACAGCCGGGAACCTCCAAATATTCCCCAAACCGATCGCAGAACCGACAGCTGCTAAAATAAAACCCGCTCTTGTACCCCATTGCGGACGATTATCCATAAGCTTCCTCCTTTACCTTTTTGAAACATCTGAAAACAGTGAATTTTCTAATAATTATTATTATTGAATAGTATATACAGTCTTTTTGCCTAAGTCAAAGTATTTTTTTAAGAAAATAGACGCATTCCGTTTCCAGGACGCGAAAAAAAGCATTCTGCCTGATGTTTGCAGAACGCCCTGGAAATCATTGCTTATTTTGTTCCTTTTTTTGCTCTGTTTTTTCATCCTTTGGAGGAATTTGAATCGATGGCGCCGTCTGGCTGCCGCTGCCGCTGTAGAAGTCGGGTACTTCGCCGTGCACGGCTTGAATCGTTGCCGGAATCGTATTTTTGACAACCGCCGTTTTTGTCGCAAACGGTATGACGACACGGACCTTGACTTCGACAAGAATCCCGATATTAATTAATGCATTATTAATTCCGTACGGTTCCACACTTTTTTTGAAATCTGTAAAAACATCTCCTACAACATTAAAGCGCACCGGGATTTTCGGCCCGAGGTTTCCAAGCAGGGAATTTCCCGTTGTCTGGCCGAGAGGAATCTGATAAATTACGCCGTCACTCTTGTCTTCCGGCGTTTTCGCAGAAGAATTAAATTCTTCTGTTTCCGTCACTTTCAAGTTTTCATGCAGCCGTTTCGTAATCTTGGTCTGCATATCGCGAACAACATGGGAATTGAAATTGATCGTTGTCACTTTCCCGTTTTCATTTGTCTTCATTTCGACCATGTTTTGCACATTTTCATCTTGGTTCATATAATCCTCGACAGCTTCCTGGATGACGTGCGTCGCAATCCGGTTCGTTTCCATTTCAGCGATGTTCAGAAGCGTCGGTTTGATGGATGAGTTGATGATCAACAGGCTGACGGCCGTTGAAAAAATAAAAAATACAAACGAAAGCAGCATGACATATCGAAAAGGCAAAGGTCCTCTTTTTGACAGAGGGCCGCGAAATCTTCGCAAGCAAAATCCCCCCTTACATCAAAAGTGTATGCTTGTAAGAGGGGATATACGATTCAATCAGACAACTTTATTTCACCATTTTTAAAAGGGCTTCTTTGCCGCTCATTCCGGGATGGATGCCGAGCTCTCCGGCCGCATCGGTTACAGATTCGAGCGGTGCTTCGAGAAGCTGATCGATCGTCCGCACGCCGACGGCTCTGGCGGCGACGATTTTCCGTTCTTTTAATTTATCATTCAGCAGGGCGACGTCAAGCGCTCCGCACATAATATAGCCATGGTCATTGGTTACCGCCATAAAGTTGGTTTTCGGCAGTTTGACCGTTACAGCCGTAAACGGCTGATCTTCTATCATAATTGGAGTTAAATTTACCATCGCAATCCCTCCTTTACCATTAATGTATGATAAAGCGAGAGACATGTTCCGGTTTGCCCCGAATCTTTAAGCATCTGTATTAGAACCGGTTTGCTTTTTTAAGCTTCCAGGCGAGCAGATCGCGCAGGAATTCAGGCATAAAGTACTCGATATCTTCCGCATCGCGGATCGCCGGAAACAGCGTTCCGAGTGTAAACATATCAATCGTGGCGATCGTGTAGAACGCATCATCTTCAATGTCCGTTCCGTTGACAGAGAGCTTTTCCGGGTCAAGGCCGGCATACAGCATTTTCCCCATCACTTCGCCGCGAAAACCGAGCCCTTTAATTCGCAGTTTCTCGGTTTCTTCCGATGATGCATGGAAGATGACCTCTTTCAGCTCACGTCCCGTCAGCTTCAGTTTGACCGGATTAATCGGATGCGGACAGATGCGGTGAACATCCGCTTTCGTCACCGGGCCTTGTGATAGAGACTCCAGTACAATGCCTGAGTTGACCATTCCGATTTCCGCCTCACACCATTCCTTTAAGGCGTCTGCCAGCATTTGCGGAAGGGCGCTTCTCCGGAACCAGGCGGTTTCAAGGATGTTGTCCAATGTCGCAATTTCTTCTTCAAGCAGATGTCCGGCTTCTTTCTCTTTTTCCTTCAGAAAACGAATCGTCTCCTCTGATTCTTCGTTCCAATCCGCCGTCTTCATAACGGTTGCTGTGATGTTCTCAAGCGTTCCGTTATACGTCAGTTCAACATGACCGACATAGTTCCCGTATTTTTCGGCGCAGGCCAGCATAACGCCGTCTTTCATCATCCCTTCTTCAAGCAGGTGATGGGTGTGGGAGCCGAGAATCAGGTCGATTTCGGGAAAAGCCTCCGCGACGCGCTGATCATCCAAAATGCCGAGGTGTGAAAGAAGAATGACAGTATCGGCTTTTTCTTTGATTTCACTGAGCATCTCGCCGATGCTTTCAAATGCGTCTGCAACCGTCCAGCCAAGCTGCCGGTAGATCGGATAATACGGGACTGTCACACCGAGAATGGCAAGAGTCGCGCCGCTCTTCACCTTTTTGAGCACATACGGCGCTGCCCAGCCGGGCCTCTTCCCTTTTTCGTCAAACAAATTGGAAACAACAACAGGAAACTGTGCGTTGTCATAAAGTGTATCCAGCTCCTGATGCGGCAGTGTAATTCCTTCATTATTTCCGATCGTTGCAGCATCATACTGCAGACGGTTCAACAGCTCCACATTCGCTTTTCCGAAGGTGGCCTCAGATATCGGATGGAATCTGTCGACATGATCGCCGAGGTCGAACAAAAGCACTTCTTCCCCCTGCTCTTCATGTTTTTGTCTTTGTGTCTGAATATAATCGACGATTTTCGGCCAGTTTTCAAAATGGCTGTGCAAATCGTTCGTATGGTAAATATGGAGCTTTTCCGTCATGCAAATCTCTCCCTAACGTTTAACTAAACACGCCTTGATAGATTAATCTGATTCCGATGATGATCAATACGAACCTCATGATCAATACGATCGTCTTTGTTTGCATCTTTTTATTCATGTAGGCGCCGAGCTGTCCGCCAAACCAGGCGCCCGGGATCAATGCGAGCGCATAAAGCCAGTTGACATGGCCCGCGATGACATGGCCGGCAGAGCCCGCGACAGATGAAAGGAAAATAATAAACATCGATGTCGCAACAGCGACCCTTGTCGGAAATAAAAACAGAAGAATCATCGCCGGCACCATCAGCGAGCCGCCTCCGATACCGAAAAGCCCGCCGAGGAAGCCGACGACAAAGGCGATCGCGATTCCGGCTAAAGGATGATATGAATACGTATATTCCTGTCCTTCATTTCCTGTGAACGTTCTAATAACGCCCGTATGCTTTTTCTCGGCAGGTTTCACCCTTTTCTTTATCATTAAGGAAAGGGAAATGAGAATCATAAAAATCCCGAACCATAGAGAAAACGAGTCTGAGCTGAAATATGTCGATACATGGGCACCTGCGATGCTGCCCGGCCCCGAGCCGATGAAAAAAATAAGACCGCTTTTATAATCTACGGTTTTATATTTCATATACGCAAGCGTTGAAGAAAGCCCTGTGAATATGATGACAACCAGCGATGTGCCGACCGCCATTTGCGGTGTCACATGGTCAAACAGCGTCGGCAGCCCCGCCAGAAAAAGGAGCGAGGGAACGATGACGATCCCTCCGCCGAGCCCGACAAGACTGCCGATGGTTCCCGCGATAAATCCGAGTATGATCAAGATAAGATATTCCATAAAATAAGTCCTCTTTTCTAGCTGAATAAATCGAGCTGCCTTGGCGTAAGCCCTTTGTATTCAATATCGAGCAGCTCCTTCATTTGCTTCCCGTTTTGAGCCGCATCACCGCCTGAATTGTTATTAAACAGCACGTAAACGTTTTTCGACTGCTGTTCAAGCAGCTCAAGGTTTTTCTTCCAGTCTTTTAATTCTTGTTCATTATATAAATATAAATACCTGACCTCACGCCAATTTTGCCCAGAAGACGGCCTTAACCAGCCTTCCTTGTTGCGGCCGTGAAAACGGACGAGCGTTTTTTGGCTGTCAGTCGCATGAAGAACCGTCGGTATGCTGCCTTCGCCCGCCTGGGGTTCATCGCAAATGCTGTGAATCCATTGCTCTTCCTCCATAAAAGCGAGCGTTTTGTCGTAAAACTGGGGCATAAACCATGACCGATGCCTGAATTCAAGCGCACACGGTATATCTCCCATTTTCTCTTTTACCCATCTTAAGTAATTGACGTTTTCTTTTTTGCAATCAAACCATGGCGGAAACTGAAAGAGGACCATCGCCAGCTTGCCCGCTTTTATGTATGGCGTTAACGAAAGCTTAAAAGCAGCAAACATGTCGTCTTTCGTTTCAAAGGGGATCTCCCCGCGCTGATGCCCCGTCATTCCCTGATATGCCTTAACGATAAACTGAAAGGTTTCCGGCGTCTCCTTCACCCATTTTTCATTGTTCCGCTCGGGCTGAATCGCGTAAAAGCTCGCATCAAGCTCGACGATCGGAAAATGCGCCGAATAGTGGATCAGCTTGTTTTGACTGCTTGTCTTGGGCGGATACAGGCTGTCATGATCCCCCCATCCTGTTAATCCAATATAAATCAATGCAGTTCACCTCTTCTTTTAGTTTATCACAGGTTTTTTTCGAAAACTTGATCCAGGTCTGCTTGTAGCATTTCCTTTTTCAGCGGCGGGATTCTTGAACATGAAAAAGAAGCCGGACATCCGGCTTCTTTTAACGGGCTTTCTTTGGAAAAAGGGTAAAGCTGAAACTGTACAGAAAATCGATGGCAAGGATGATCGACCATAAAGAAGCGATGCGGATTAACGGTTCCGTTCTTTCCGGGTCGCCGATGAACAGATGCATCCCGGCCAGCAGCGCCGCCCCGATCAGCCATGCGATAAAATGCCGCAACCAGCCTTTGCGCTCTTTTTTGGCGTGTTCTCTGCCGTACTGCGGGCCTTTAACAGGCTTCGGACCGCCGGCAAAGCGATAGGCGAACCTTTCATCCGCCCATTTGATCATGCGGCTCCCGAACGCGATGCTCACGCCGATATAAACGGCGGCGATGCCGTGCAAAACATCCGCTTGCGCCCCATTGTACAGATCAAGCGCCGTTGCAGCCAAAAGCAGCAAATCCAAAACCGGTGTACATGCAAACATGATCAAACCAGCCTTTTTCCAGCCTGCCATATAGCGAAAAATAAGGCCAAGCAGAATAAAAATCCAAAAACCAATCTCACAAGCTATAATCAATAAACCAATCACCTTTTATCCGCCTCTCTTTTTAACACATTTGTACTAAAAAATTATAACACAGATGTATTAAATAATACATCCGTGTTATAATGTGTGTATGCCAAAAATAGTTGATCACGAAAAACAAAAAGAAAAAATTGCCGAAGCGGTGTGGAATGTGATTCACAGAGATGGACTTGAACATTGCACCGTCAGAAATGTCGCTAAGGAAGCCGGACTTTCGGCCGGATCGATGCGCCATTATTTTCCCCAACAGTCTGAGCTTTTCATTTATTCAATGAGGCTTGTGACAAACCGGGTCAAAACGCGGATTGAGAGCATGACATTTAACGGTGCACCGGCTGAGAACGTCAAACAGCTTCTTTTTCAGCTTATGCCCCTTGATGAGGAGCGAAAATTGGAAATGGAGGCATGGTATGCATTTACGGCCAAATCGATCAGCGATCCGGAGCTCAAACCGTTGAGAAAGGAGATGAATGAAGGCATTTATTCAGCCTGTAAATCGGCTGTTGAAATGCTGGTGAATACCGGCACCAAACCGGGGATCGATGTTCTAAAGGAAACCGAGCACCTGTACGCCCTTGTCGACGGGCTGGCGCTTCATTTGATCATGGACCCCGAAAGGCTGACGGCTGAAAGGATCGATTCTGTATTGGCGGGTTATTTAAGATCGTTGGAATAGGCACAGATCGATCGCATTGCACCCGAAACCACACCCACAGGAAAAGCAGGCCTCTCAGCCTGCTTTTTTGATTAGTTCTCTTGTTTTTGATTCTCACGGATTTCCTTCTTCATTTCTTCAACGTTTCTTTTAATAATTTCAATTTCGTATTTCTCTTTTGCCTCTGGAGGTAAGTTCTCATTTAAGTATTCTCGGAGTTTTTCTTCGCTTCTAGTATCATCAAGACCTATTGATATAACTGGGTCTGTTTTTCCAATCACAGAACTAACTAAACCAAACTTATCAAAGGCGTCGAGGAGTACTTCTTCAGTTGTTTTTTGATTTGGATCAGCCGCTTGTGAAGCTGTATTAAACAGTAACAAGAAAAGAGCCAAGAACAAAATTCCGAACCGTTTTTTCTTCATTATTCTCTCCTTAAAATAAATTCTTCTAAGCACAGCATTGAGTTCCTATTTTTATGTATTCCGGCTTTTCGGAACAACCGTTTATTCACCGGACCTGAAGGCGTTCACGAGATAGGTAATCTTTATTTTCTGAGGAAGCAGGCTCATGAGGTTGATCTGAGTAAGTTTAATCTTATGTTTCTCGCTAAAGAATAAGCGGGGAAGGGGATAATTGTCTGTTTTGCAATATCTTCTTTTGCTAGCGGTTGGAGGCGCTGTTATTATTTCCTCCTCTTCTACCTTGATACCTCCTATCTTTTATTTACAAGTCTAATATAGCATAAACCTCTGCAAAAATTTTCAAATTACAATTGAAAATTTGATGTCGCAAAATTATTTTTTCTGGTCATCACACAAAAAAACAGCATGATCACATGCTGTTTTTTGCGCTTCAGTGAACCGTTTTTGCTTCTCTTTCGTTTAGCCGTGTTCCGCCTTAAAAATGTATTGACGTACCGCCGTCAAGCACGCCAAGCTCAGCGATTATCCCGTTTTTGACGCCGATATCGGTTTTCCTTACGCCTTCCGGGCACACGACGGAAGCGCCTTTCAAAAGCAAGTCAAACATTTTCATGAGATTAGCCTACTCATGATAGAAATCCAGAGCCGCCTGAAGCGCATTTCCCGGCGATACACAAGCACCTGTCCGTATGAGCACCGCTTCGAGAGCCGCCAATGTAAAAAGAACATTTTCTTTCCGGCAGCTGTACCCCATCGTTCCGATTCTCCATATCTTTCCGGCCAACGGCCCGAAAGAGCTGGCGATTTCGACGCCGAAGTCGTCGAGCATCATCTTCCTGACAAGATCCGCGTCAACCCGATCAGGCACTTTCACACAAGTGACGGTCGGCAGCTTTTTCGGGCCTTCCGTAAACAATTCGAGGCCCATCGCTTTGATGCCCTTGATTAACGCTGCTTCATGCAGCCGGTGTCTTGAAAATCTCTCAATGAGCCCCTCCTCAAGAACGATCCGTGCTCCTTCGCGCAAACCGTACAGCATCGAAGTCGCTTCTGTATGATGGTTGAGGCGCCTCGGACTCCAATAATCCATCAGCATGCCGAGGTCAAAATAATTGCTGGAAATCGGCAAGCGTCCTGTTTCAAGCTCGATATCTTCTCTTGTGGCAATCCCCCGTTCTACCTTTTTCCTTTCATTGATGCGCTTTTCAACCCGGCTGTTAAACGTGATCGGCGCCATACCGGAAGGAACGGATAAACACTTTTGCGTACCTCCGACGACCGCGTCAAGGCACCATTCATCCGTATTGACATCCGTACCCCCGATAGTAGCCACCGCGTCGACTACACAAAGCACATCAAGCTCCCGGCAGGCCCGGCCGATTTCTTCGAGCGGCTGAATGCATCCGGTTGACGTCTCGCCGTGCACAACCGCGACGATCTCCGGTTTCGTCCGTTTGATTTCGGAGATGATCTCTTTCGGTTCAAAAACGTCTCCCCACGGGCATTCCATTGTATAAACATCCGCCCGGTACCGTTCGCAAATTTCGGCCAGCAGATAGCCGAACCGTCCGAAAATGGGAATGAGCACCCGGTCCCCCGGTTTGATGAGACTGGCAAGGACGGCTTCAAGCCCGGCCCGCGATGTTCCGTCTATCGGAAATGCCCATTTATTTGTCGTTCGGAAAATCTGCCGGAGCAGCGCCATGACGTCATTCATCATGTCTGTAAATGCAGGGTCGAATTGTCCCAGTACAGGTGAGGAAAGCGCCCTCAGCACTCTCGGATGAACCTCAACAGGACCGGGAGTCATAATTGTTCGTTTCGGAATATTCATTTCGCCAATTGTCATGATCTTTTTCTCCTTTCATTCATATGCCAGCCTGTATAATACATGGGTCAAGAGCTCAACGCCAGCTGCAAGATCAGCCGGTTTTGTCCATTCTTCCGGCGAATGGCTGATGCCGTTCCGGCTCGGAACGAACAAGAGCGACGTCGGGCAATGCGGGCCGAAAACCTGGGCATCGTGCCCCGCCCCGCTGACCATCTCCTGATAGGACACGTCAAGCTCCTCGGCCGACTGCTTCGAGAGTTGGATCAAGTCCTGATCCATCCTCACAGGCTTCGCATCCGTCGTCTGCTCAACTGTGATCTGAACGTTCCATTCGCCGGCCAGCTCTGTGAAATAAGCAAAAATGTCCTCGCAATACCGGTTCAACACCGCTTCATGATGATGGCGGAGATCAAGAGAAAAAACAGCTTCGCCTGATATAACATTCGGCACATTCGGCTTTGCTTCAATCCTGCCGACCGTTGCCGTTAAATGCGGATAAGCGGCTTTAGCTTTGTTCGTCAAATAGGTAATGCACAATGCCGAGACGGCCACCGCGTCTTTTCTGGCATTCATCGGCGTCGTTCCGGCATGGTTGCTTTCTCCTTTGACCATAACCGTAAACCGCCTTTGTCCGACGATGTCTGTGACAATGCCGATTTGACGGCCGCTCTCCTCAAGAATGCTCCCCTGTTCAATATGAAGCTCAATAAAGCACTTCGCGTCACGCCTGAACGGGCGCCTGTACTGCCGTTTTCCGAAACCGCAATCTTTCATCGCCTGCTCGATCGATACTCCGTTCTGATCGTGCACAACCGGCGTCTTTTGACAGTCAAACAAGCCCGTTAAATTCCCCGATCCCCAAAAAGTCAAGGGGAAACGGCTTCCCTCTTCCTCGCACAAAGACACGACTTCGATCGACGTTTTCGGCCGGCCGTACGTATCCAGAAGGTGTTTGGCAGACAAAAGGCTCGCTAAAATCCCGTATGCCCCGTCGAATTTCCCTCCGTTGATGACCGTGTCAATGTGTGAACCGGTCAGGATCGCTTTCGCATGATTCTCTGTACCTTCTATTCTCCCAAACAGATTTCCGGCATCATCGAAGTACGGCTCTATTCCCCAGCCCTCCATCTTTTCCTTTAACGACTGCTGAGCGCTGAGCCACGGCTTTGAATAAAGGAGCCGTGTCACCCCTCCTTCTTCGCTTTCTCCGAATGATGCCAGCCAATTGATCATGTCTTCGATATTGCGGGCTGTATTTTCTCCGGTCTTATGAATACCAATGGTCATGTAAAGAAACTTCCTTTCTATTTTCTTGTTATATTTCTTTACAACTCTCTATATAAATACAAGTTTACTGGTAACATGAAAAATAAACATCGGCAGAAATGTCACAAATCCGCTCATTTTTTGTTGAAAATGACTAAAATGGCAAAGGAGGTCTGTACAGATCAATGAATATCTATGACATGATGAACCTCCCCGTGTTTAAAGGCGCAACGCTCGCCGCCGGAAAAACGGGAGGGACCCGGAGCATCGAACACATCAATATGATGGATGCGCCAGATATTGCCGATTATCTGCATCATGGCGAGCTCCTCGTCACGACCGCATACCATTTAAAAGACCGGCCTTTTTTATTGAAGGAATTGATTGAAAGGATGATCAGGCGGGGCTGCGCCGGACTCGGCATCAAAACGCGCTTTTTGCAGAAAATACCCGACGAGGTAATCAAGCTTGCCGACGAGCGGTCATTTCCGATCATCGAGCTAAATGAAGACATCCGCCTCGGTGATATTGTCAATCATACACTGAGCCATATTTTAGACAAACGGACGGCAGAACTCGAACAGGCCATCGCCGCCCAAAAAAAATTCACAACCCATATTATGAGCGGAAAAAGCATTCAATCGCTCTTGCATAACGTCTCTGCTGTTTTGAAGCTTCCCGTTCTTCTATTCAATCAGCATCTCAAGCCGATCGCCTCTTCAAAAGCGGATGCCGCCGGGACGCTGTCGCATTATGAAGGAATATTTCAAAAAGGAAACAGAACGGGGCTCACCTGCTTTTCAACGCTTCCCGACAAACAAACTTATTCGGTATTTCCGATCTATACTCATGAAAAAAAATGCGGCTTCCTCGTTGTCTGCGGGATGATTTCCGCTTCAGACAAAGGCTTGCTGTTAACCCTCGAACAAGCCGCCAATGTCATCGCCTTTGAGCTGCTGAAGGAAAATGCGCTCAAACAATATTTGCGAAGAGCGCGGAACGAGTTTTTCAGCAATTTTTTGGACGGCGCCTTTTCCTCCGCTGAAGAAATTAAAAACCGGGCCAAAGAATTTCAGCTCAAGTGGGATCAAAAATATGTGTGCATCGCCGGCAAATTGGACCGCCGCGAAAAATCGCTCAGCTTCACGGAAAATCAGCTTGAATCAGATACCGTGTTCGAACGCCTGGAAGAAGAGCTGGTTGACTTCCCGTTTCCTCCGCACCTTTTCACAAAGGGAAACGTATGCTTCCTGCTGGCCGAAGCGACGGACAGCTGGGCTGAACTGAATGCAGCCGTCGGCGGATTTTTAAAGACGTTTCAGCGTCATGCAGCGGAGCACTTTCAGCGGACAATCTCTTTCGGAATCAGCAACCTCAGCCATCAGCTGAGCGACGTTCCGTACATTTGCAAAGAAGCCGTCGACGCGCTCCATTCCGGCCATTTGTCCGGCAGCACGGAGTTCATCCAGACGTACCATATGAAAGACGTCTCTGAGCTTTTGCGCATGATTCCGGCTGATGATTTGAAGACATTTTACACGCATGCCCTGCATCAGCTTGCCAGCCTGCCGAAGGATGACCAGGGGCTCCTGCAAACATTGTCCGTCTATCTGGAAACGCACTGTCAGATTTCGGCGGCAATCGGAGGATGTAAAGCTGATGATTTGAGCATTTCACTATAGAAAAAAGCCGGCATATGTGCCGGCTCCCTTATACTTTTTCGGGAATTGCGCGCGTCTGCTGCTTCCGCCCCCAGCTGACTGCCGCCAAAAAGCTGAGCACGAGAACGACCGCACCAAAAATATATGGAATTTCCACGTTCACATCGAATAACAGACCGGCCACCGTCGGTCCGACAATGTTGGCAAGGCTCATAAACGCATTGTTCATGCCTGCGGCAAAGCCCTGTTCATCACCGGCCATTTTTGAAATCAGCGTATTAATTGCCGGACGAAGGATGGACGTCAGCATGAAGAAAACAATTGTTGCACCGAAAACGAGCCAGTACGAACCGGCAATCGAGCAGACCACAAGCGCTGCGGCTGAACCGATCAGCGTCATGTTCATCAGCTTTTTTTCCCCGAAGCGGTTCGTCAGCATCCCGAGGGCCACCGCCTGGACGAACACGCCGATCAAGCTTGCCGCTGTAATGACAAAGGCAATGTCTCCCGGTGTAAAGCCGTGCTTATGATCGACATAAAGGCTGAATACCGCCTCAAAATTCATGATCCCGAAGTTCAGGATGAACACGAGGACAAACAGAAAAGCATACGGCGATCGCAGCGCGCGCGCCATTTGCTTAGGAAGCGGTTCGCGCTTTTGAGCGGAGCGGCGCTTTTCAAGCATCTTTTCTTGACTGAGCGTTTCCGGGAGGACAAAAAGCGATAAAACCGTCGCCAAGCCGGCTAATCCGGCTGACACGTAAAACGGAAAAGTGAGCCCGTACGCAGCCAAATATCCGCCGGCTCCCGGACCGATGACAAAGCCGAGAGACATCGCGGCGCTGATCAGCCCCATCCCTTTGCTTCGATCCTTTTCCGATGTGATGTCGGCGATGTAGGCAAACATGGCCGGCACCAAAAACGCCGCTCCCGCTCCGCCGAGAAGGCGGGAAACAAACAGCAGCCACATCTGGCTCGCCAAGGCGAAAAGCAACTGGGAAACCGCAAACGCACCGATGCCTAAAATGATCATTTTCCGTCTTCCGTATTTATCGGTCATTTCCCCGGCAACGGGCGAAAACAGCAGCTGGGTAATACCCGAAGCCGCAATCAGCAACCCGAGCGTGCTGCCTGACGCGCCGAATTCTTCTATAAACGTAGGCATGAGTGGAATAATCAAGCCTATACCAAGCATAACGATGAACACGTTCAGCATGAGAATATACAATCTGGCCATTTTTTTCATCCGCGGATACCTTCCTTAAAGCCCGATAATACCGGACAATCTTAAATTCGATCAATTACTAAATTAGTATATCCACAGATAGGTTCAAAGTCTAGTTTTTTCATATTTTTGCATATTTTTTCTTCTGAAGGAATGATGGGAAAATAAAAAAGCGGAGGATTCCCCCGCCTTTTTATCCATTTACGACCAGCCGACAGCGTTAGCAAACAGCAGGAAAAGCACGGCCGCTCCCATCCAGAGGCAAAACAGCGGAAGGATGAATCGCAGCCACTTGTTCCAGGCAATCCGGCTGATCGCAAGCGTCGCCATAAAGTAACCCGATGTCGGAAAGACGATGTTTGAAAAACCGTCGCCGAATTGGAAAGCCAGAATTGCCGTCTGCCGCGTAATTCCGACAATATCAGCCAAAGGCGCCATAATCGGCATCATTATTAAAGCCTGTCCGCTTCCGCTTGGAACAAAAAAGTTAAACAGCATCTGTGTGAAAAGCATCGCCGTAACCGTTAAATAAGAAGGAAGTTGTGAGACCGCATGAGACAAGCCGTAAACAATCGTATCCATGATCTGCCCGTCGGCCATAACGACCGCAGCAGCTCTTGCAATGCCGCAAATCATCGCCCCGACGAGCACTTCTTTAAAGCCCTCATTAAAGGACTCGGCAATGTCTCTCGAGCTCATGCCGGCAATGTAAGCAGGAATGATGCCGAGCGCGAGGAAATAGCCCGCCATTGTCAGCATATCCCACCTGAAATAAATGACACAGCCAATCAAGCCGGCAAACAACCCAAGCGCCGCGATACCGGCCCATTTCACCCGTCTGCCTGCTTTAAAAGCAGGCACCGCTTCTACTGCTTCTTTCCCCGTCAGGCTTTTTTCAGGATGCGCCCTGACCTTTTCCGCATATTTGAGCACATATACAGCGGCAATCGCCGTAATGACAACAAAGATGACCGCCCTGTACCCCATCCCTGAATAAAGCGGGAGACCGGAAATCATTTGTGAGGTTCCTACGGTAAAAGGGTTTGTCAAAGCGCTCGTAAAGCCGGCGATCGTCCCGCACAACGCAATTGCTGCTGCTGTCATCCGGTCATATCCGAAAGACAGCAGCAGCGGAAGAATGACAGGGACGTAAACGATGGAAAGCTCAGGCGTCCCGATAAAACAGGAAATGCCGGAAAAAACGAATATTAAAACAGGTGTAACGAAAACCGGTTTGTTCCTGAACTGACCCGCCAGCAGACGGACACCGAGCTCAATGACAGACGCTTTCCGCAGAACGGCAAAAGCGCCGCCAATCACAAATGTAAACACGATAATCGGAGCCGCTTCTGTCATCCCTTTCGGAACAGCCGTAAGCAACCCCAAGATATCAACCGGCGTCTGTTCGATCCGTTTGTAGGACGCCGGATCAATCATTTCCCTGCCGTCCGGACTTTCCACCCGTTCATATTCGCCCGCCGGAATCACATATGTCATAAGCGCCATTAGACCAATCATGACAGCCAGAATGACATAAATATGCGGAAATTCCTTTTTGCTTTTTTCTTTCTTGTTCACGTCTTCTGTTTTGTAAGCCGGCATTCCCATTTTCGATCATCCCCTTTTCCATGTTAACTTTTTTAACATATTAAATGATTACAGCATTAATCGCATTGAAAAATCCTCTAAATTTCAGCATGTTTTCAGTTAAAATACCTAAATCTACACGGCCAATCCAGAAAATCGTCATATTTTCTATCAAGTATTAAGCCGACAATCTCGACTGTTCCTTTTCTGCATTTTCATGTAAAGTCATAAGAAAGATCAGCATGTAAAGGAGAGAGTTCACATTGCAACAGTGGATTAAAGAAGTCGCAAGAGGAAAAAGGGGCGCCCGCGATTTAACTTATGAAGAGGCCAAACAGGCTGCAGAAGCGATCGTTACGGGAAATGCCAGCCCCGTCCAGACCGCCGCATTCTTAATAGCGGAGCGGATGAAAACAGAGTCCCCTGAGGAATTGCTCGCGTTTACCGAAGCATTGCGGAACAGCTCGAAAACACTGAACCTTTCCAAAGCTGTAAAAGATGCGGTCATCGATTTTGCGGGACCTTACACAGGAAGACATTCTTTTTTAGCAACCATTCCCGCCTCGCTCCTTCTCGCAGGAAACGGAGTCCCCGTGTTTCTCCACGGCAGTGATGCATTGCCGCCCAAATATGGAACGAGTGTAAAAAATGTCCTGGACAAACTCGGAATCCCCTCTGAGACTGATCCTGCGCAAACGGCACACTCACTGGAAGAGGCCTCAATCGGATTCGCAGCCGCCGAAACATTTTGCAAACCGTTTGTTCGGATGAGGAAAATTCGCGAAGAGATCGGCATCCGCACCGTGCTGAATACAGCTGAAAAACTGGTCAACTTCTCTGATGCCGACAAGCTCATGATTGGCGCATTTCACCGGACGGCCATTCAGAAAATGCATCCCGTTTTTCAGCACTTGACGTACAAAGAAATGTTCATTGTCCAGGGGGCGGAAGGCTCGGAAGACGTACCGGTCCACAGAGGCAGCTTTGTGTTTACGATAAAAAACGGCGTGATCGATTCCTTTATATTAAAGCCGGAAAAATTCGGGCTTTACGCAGATGAAGCAAAGCTCAACAAACCGCTGTCTGCTGAGGAACAGGCGGAAAAAATAACGGCCGTTCTCGCCGGAGATGAATCGGCCGATACCGAATACGAAAGAAAACAAGTCATCATGAATACCGCATTGCGCTATTATTTGTTCGGACACTGCGCGGCCATTGAAGAAGGCGTCCGAACGGCGGAAAAACAGCTGAAAGAAAAAGCCGGCCTGGAAGCCCTCGAGAGGTGGAAAGCTTCATTTACAAGACCGTAAGAAAACCGTAACCAAAATGATATTTCCTTTTCATGAAAAGATTGGATAATGGAAGAAATGAAAAGGAGGGAATCGAAAGATGAACCGAAAGTGTCTCATACCGTTTATTTTGATGCTGTCAGCGATGTGCGCGCCCACCCAAAACGCAGAAGCCTTCCAGTTGTTTTCCTTACACGTCCAGCCCCATCAGTCCTCGGCTCCGGCGGATTACTATGAACAGGCGCAAGGCAAAACAGGCGAAGCTTTAAAACAAGCGCTTCACGACACAATCGACGATCATAGAGAGCTTTCTTACAGCGAGGTATGGGAAGCGCTGAAAGCAACGGACGAAGATCCGGCCAATCGAAATAACGTGATTCTCTTATATTCCAGAGAGTCGCGCTCTAAACAGGCGAACGGGGGGCAAACTGGCGATTGGAACCGCGAGCACGTATGGGCAAAATCGCACGGTGATTTCGGAACAAGCAAAGGACCCGGAACAGATTTGCATCATCTCAGGCCCAGCGATGTGCAAGTAAACGCCGCCCGCGGAAACCTTGATTTCGACGAAGGCGGCAGCCCCTATCCCGGTTCTCCCGGAAACCGCTATGACGGCGATTCCTGGGAACCTGACAAAAGCATTAAAGGCGATGTCGCCAGAATGATTTTCTATATGGCGGTCCGCTATGAAGGGGACGACGGCCAGCCGGATCTTGAAATGAACGACACAACGAACAACGGATCTAAACCGTACCACGGAAAAATGTCGGTTTTATTGAAATGGCACCATGAAGATCCTGTCGATGCCCTTGAAAGAAAGCGGAACGACATCATCTATCAGCAATACCAGCATAACCGCAATCCATTCATTGATCACCCTGAATGGGCGGAGGATATTTGGGGCTCAGGCGTTTTGAATTGAACAAAAAAAGCGCCTGCCCGGCGCTCTTTTTTTAAACCTCTCTTTTTTTGTTCAGCACACCGATTTTAGGGCCAGTTCAAATTCATGGTATCCCGCGCGCCTGCAAATATTGGATTCAAGCGCTTGTCAAAACGTCTCCTTCTTCAGCATGTCGAGAATGTCAAACAGCGTATGTTTGATGACAAATTTGCGATACTCAGCGGAACCCTGCGCATCGTCCAAAACAGGGCCGGGAAAGCGGCTGATCGCCTTTTCCACCCTTTGATCTACAGGGAGCGATTCGTCATTCAACGCAGATTCCACTTCTGATGAACGAAACGGAAAAGGGCAGACACCGCTAAATGCACAGCGGACGCGTCCGTCTATTTCAAGAGCTGAAATCGTCGCCAAAGGATATCCCGTATCCCATTGCTGCCTCACTTTTATGCTTGCAAAAGGCTGATGAAGATAGCGCTCTTCAATCAAAAGGAAAATGAGGATTTCTCCCTTGTTCAGCTTCAGCTGCTGATCGAATACGTCGTGAATCAAATAGCGCTTTTCCCCCTTGTCTCCGATCGTCACCACTTTGCTGTCGGTTAATAAAAAAGGCAGCACTGCTTCGCGGTAAAAGATCTGCCCGCAAATATTGCCGCCAAGCGTAATCTTATTGCGCGCCGTATGGTCGGCCACTTCCCTTACCGCTTTGCTCAACAATGGAAAGCCGCCGTTTTCCGTGATCTCTGTCAATGTTAATGCTGAGCCTAAAGCGAGGTGGCGCCGTTCAAATTGCAGAGTTCTGCACTCAGGTATGTCTTTAATATCGATAACGGCATTTGGATGAATCACACTCAGCCGTCCTGGTATCAAATGTTCTGTTCCGCCGGAAAAATAAGCCGGCTTTTTGCCCTTGCGCTCCAAGCTTTGAAAGAGCTTTACCGCTTCCTGCGCAGATTGGGGCCTGTAATACTCAAAGTCAAACTGGATCATGGCGACCCTCCTTTTACTTTCCAAATTTGTTCGGGAATCAGAGGCGGCCGATTCAACCGAACACCTGCCGTTCAAAAAAACCGGCATGCACTACGAAGAAAGTCAGATGGTTTTCTCAAAATTTTCCTCCATGGATTTATATTGAAAAATTTTCTATTTTAAAACTGTAAACAAGAAAAAAGTTCACTCTAGCTTCGAGTGAACTTTTTTTGCAACATGATTCAACTTTCAAGCGCGCCGGCCGGATCATATAAAGCGATATCAAGCTCAGGCTCTTCTCCCAAGGCGAGTCTTGCCAATTCCGCGCCAAGGTAAGGACCTGACGTGAGCCCTGAAGCGCCAAGGCCGTTGGCAACAAGCAGCCCGCAAATGTTCGGCAATGAGCCGATCACGGGGAGAAAGCCTGGTGTAAACGGCCTGAATCCTACACGCGTCTCAAGCAGCTCGCTCAATTCCAAACCCGGCGCAACAGCAAGCGCCTTTGAGAAAATTTCGTGAAGGCCGCCAGCCGTTACCCGAAGATCATCAAGCTCCGCTTCATTTTCGTGAGTAGCGCCGGCAACGATCCGGCCGTCTTCAAATGCCAATATGTATTGGTCATTCGGAGGCATCACAACAGGCCAGCTGCCGGTATCCGCCTCCGGAAGACGAAGATGAACAATCTGCGCTTTTTGGTGGCTGACTGAAAAACGCACGCCGAGCGGCTTCAAAAGCTCGTCCGCCCAAGCGCCCGCTGTGACCAGCACCTGATCAGCGTATATTTTTTTGTCAGCTGTGGAGATCCCTGTTACCCGGTTTCCTTCATAGAGCAATGAAGCGTTTCCGGCAACAACTGAAGCTCCGTATTTCTGTGCGGCATTCACAAGTGAGCGGCGGAGCAATTTTCCGTTTACGCGCGCGGCGCCGCTGATATGAACCGAGCCGTACCCCTCTGCCAAAGGCGGAAATAAACGCTTCGTTTCCTCATGGGATAAACGGGTGATCTCGCCGATTTCAGGCGCATCCTTGCGCCTGAGATGCGCCCGTTCTTCCATTTTCTCCAGCTTTCGCTCGTCTGTATGCAAGCTGATAGCGCCTGTCCGTTTATACCCCGTCTCCGATTCTCCGTCAGCTTCAAGCTGCTTGATTAAATCGGCGTAGTACGCCGCTCCGCCTTTTGCAAGCTTGTACCATGCCTGGTTTCTGCGCTGCGAAAGCCAGGGGCAGACGATTCCCGCCGCGGCATCTGTAGCCCTTCCCCGCTCTCCGCGGTCAATCAAGGTCACTTCCGCGCCCTTTTTTGCAAGATGATAAGCGGCAGAAGCGCCGAGGACGCCCGCTCCGACTACAATAAAAGATTTCATGATAAACACCTTTTTCATTTCTGTTTATTTACAAATATAACGGATCACATCGATGGAACACAACCTAACCAACGGCTACCGATATCACGCCAAGCACCATAAAGACAGCCGCGACAATTCTAAGCCGTCCGAAACCTTCAGACAACAGAACCGCCCCCATCACCGTTCCGATTAAAATGCTGATTTCCCGAACCGGTGCCACATAGCTGACCGGAGCAAATACCATGACACTCAGCGCCAAAATATAAGCCAAAGAGTTAAAAACCCCCACCCCGACAGCTTCCATCCGGTGATGCTTCCACTCAAAGCGGACTTCGCTCCAGCTTTTCGCGGCAAAAGGAGTCAATATGATCAGACGGCCGAGCGTATTGCAATAATCAAGCAGCAACGGCGGAATGAGAAACCGGCTGACCGCTGCTTTATCAAGGAGGGTATATGCGGCAATAATACCGCCGACCGCCAGCCCGTAAAGAACCGGTGTGAGCGAGCCTGATTCTTTTAGCCGCTTGACTCCCCCTGTGAAAAAAAGAATGCTGATCACAATCAAAAGAATCCCTGTTATTGCGGGCAGCGTCAATGACTCGCCAAAAAAGGCGACCGCCAGCACACAGGTGAGCAGCGGGCCAGTTCCTCTCGCAATAGGGTAGACGAGGGAAAGGTCGCCCTTTTTGTACCCTTTTTGAAGAACAAGAAAAAAGCCCAAGTGTGCAAGGATGCTCGCCATGATAATGGCAAGCTGCCAGATGCCGATCTCAGGCTTTTCATATATGACAACACCTATGGCCAACGGCGTGTAGACAACGGCTGCAATCGCTGTGAACAGCCAGATAAATGGAACGCCTCCATCGGCTTTTTTTGAAAGGTAGTTCCATGATGCATGGATAAATGCAGAACATAATAATACACAAAAACCCACGGCAGTCATTACACAGCCCTCCGTTCATCATAATGGAGCTCAATGTTTGATGACAATGTAGCGCTTCAATTCCCCATGCCATTTCTTTCCTTTAACAGCATCCACCCAGACGTCATACTTGCCCGGTTTCAGCTTTTTCGTCGGGAAGCTCACCCGAAAATGAGATTTTCCGCGTGTTAAATGAACATCTCGATAGATCAGGACAGTTCCTTTTTTATTGATCAGCCGGACAGCGATCATCGTTCCCGTAACAGGACTTTTTCCAGTGACAACGATCGAAGTGGCTGATTTCGTATATGTATTGGCATCCGTCCTGAATTTCACCGCGCCTTTGGAAGGCATAGCAAAGGCTTCTGTACTCCCGGCAAATGCGGCCAGCAAGAAAACAGCGGCTGTCAACACAGCCTTTTTCAACATTTTCACTGGTCATATCCTTTCTTATACAGTATGAATGTCACATGCTATACCCTTCATTATACATGACAATATGATCTAATAAAGATATTTTACAAGAAGATCCTGTTCTTCTTTTAATGGACAAATACTGTATAAGTGGGTGAAAGGGGATGATTTAAATGTATGAAGCTAAGGTGAAAAGATTAAGACAGGTATACAAATTGTTGATGAAGATGGGTATTTTCATGATGATCTTTTTCTCGCAGGCAGCCTTGTGGAAATACTCGTCGATCGAATAGCTGTTGAAATTCTTTAATAAGCTCAACGAGACTCCAAGTATGAAAAAACGCGCGAT
This sequence comes from Bacillus sp. J41TS8, assembly GCF_018333035.1. NCBI lineage: Bacteria > Bacillati > Bacillota > Bacilli > Caryophanales > Bacillaceae > Bacillus > Bacillus sp. J41TS8. The sequence goes on along the minus strand of NZ_BORF01000007.1, from coordinate 50,162 downwards.
CCGTTTCTTTATCATGCGTAATTAATAAAGCCCTGCTGGAAGAAGGGCTTTTACTGACTGAGTATCATATTTTTAGACTGGGATAGTTAGTTTAAGAAGCGAACCTGTCGGCTACTTTGTAGGTGGGAGTTTCTGCTTTAAAGGAAGACGATCCTGCTACTCCAATAGCTCCTAGCAACAGAACAAAACAAATCAATAATTTAGTTTTCATGTAGAAAAGCACTCCTTTGAATTTGTCTTCTCGCATTAACTGTAATCCGGTAAAATTCAACAGCGTCTCGAATTTTTTCTTGTTTCTCTAAAAGGTCTGCTGTGACGAAACCATATTCCTCCATATCTGCATACATACCTTTTTCTTCGAAGAACTTGAACGATTCCCGCACCATGTCTAGGTCAAATGAAAGATAAAGCCCTTTTATTAAGTCAAACTTCGCAAGCAGATCTGAATTTTTGTTCTTTTTAGCCAATTCTTTGCCCTCAAAGTACAAGTCATCAGTAATCGACAACTTGCCTTGCTTCGCCCTTACATGCGCGAGGTTAAATAACGTTTTAGGCAAGAAACCGTGCTTCTCCTCATTATACAAATTAAGGGCTTTTTGAAAATGATCAGTTGCTTTATCAAGTTCTTCCAGTTGATTATAACATATTCCGATATTTAAATGTGATGAACCCATAAGGTGATGGATTCTTTGTTTCTCTGACTCTTCAAGTGCTTTATTTAAATTATGTAGAGCCTTTTCAGGATACATTTGATCTAACCAATTACCCGCAATGATAAACTGACTTTGCACTCGACGCTCACCGTAAGTTTCATACTTTTTGTATATGTTAAACGCACGACTTGCGTAATTCATTGAAAAGAACGTTTGCTTCATATGGTAATAAACTTCAGAAGCTTTGAAATAGAATTCAGCTCTTTCCAGTTCATCACAATCAAAAGAATCGAGTTTTTTCTCCGCATCCCTATAAAAATTCAACGCAAGTATTAATTCTTTTTGTCTGAAATGATACATCCCAGCAAAAAAATGAAAATAATAATCTAACATCCCTTCCAGATTATTCTGATCGCGAATTTTTTTAAAATCATCAAACCGACTATCTAAATTAACACCGGGATTTGAATACATATAATCAAGTTGAAGATTGTGTCGAAAGAGCAGTAAGTTATAATAAACAATTACGTCCTGGTTTTCTTCCATTTGCGCTAGTTCTTTTTCAACTTCTTTTTTTGTATCCTCAGCCTTGCCTGTCCAATTGTTTTTTAATGCTGTATACCAAAAATTCATTTTCGTCGCAACCAAATCATATGGTATTACACTCACTTATCCTCTTCCTTTCTCGTAAGATTATAATTTTTCAGAAAAATCAACAGATTTTTCCTTTTTCTTCACAGTCATCATTTTACATAAAAGAATAATTTTTCACAACAACATTCTAAGAAATCTTTAAAAGTTAGAGGTTCTTTGACCTAATCAATTTGATACATTTTTACTGTTGAATTTTAGGATTATAAAATGGGGATCAGAAAAGTAGTAGGATTATATATATCTGTTGGTATGATAAAAGGTAGTATAAAATGCGGTTTCTTTTGTTGAAACGTATCGTCACAGAATCGTTAAGAGAATATAAAATTGAGTCAGAGTTCTGACCGCACTTATCAAACCAGTGTTCCTCCGAACCGTATGATATTATAACTCAAAATTGAAACCGGCAAGCCGAAAAAAAACCGTAGATATACCCCCATCTTGTCAATAAAAATTGAAGACAGGCAATAGTTTATATCTACGGTGCACAAACACATAAAATGATGACGGGTAAACAAATCGAAATCTGCTATAACCGATGGACGCCCCCTACCACCTTGTTTAAAGTTGCTTAAAATAGTCTTAACCACAAATATTAGTCGCTCTGCTAATTAAGCTCCAAATCCGCGGAATAATTTGGTTTATCTTATTATAATCCGGACCTGCGACAACCACAATTTCATAAAATCGATATTGATCAATTCTTAAATGCATAATCACAACTGTGTGATCATCGGTTAAGCAGGTAACTGCACGGGCATGATTCACTACATTTGAGTAGTAATACCTTAACTCATTTGCTATGCATTCCTTGTGTCGTGCAATGTCTGAATAACTGTTGATGTTGGCTGAATAATTGACCGATGGATAAGCCATTTAATTTTCCCCCTCAGATAATTTCCGAAAGTTATTATTTTCCAGTCATCAATTATATGCCTACTGCAAGTTAATTGTTACTTCTAAGAAATAAGTTATTCTCCCTGTTGTTGAATAAAAAAAGCAGGGTTTCCCCTGCCAATCCCCACTGCTGTAGAGAGATCAAACAAATACTTAGAAAAAAAGAAGAAGACGAACTTCAAAAGTTCGCCTCAACATTTTTTATATATTAACCAATAGACCCTTCCATTTCAAACTTGATCAAACGGTTCATCTCAACCGCGTATTCCATCGGCAGTTCTTTTGTGAACGGCTCGATGAAGCCCATGACGATCATTTCTGTTGCTTCTTCTTCAGAAATGCCGCGGCTCATCAAGTAGAAGAGCTGCTCTTCAGATACTTTTGATACTTTCGCTTCGTGCTCCAATGAAATGTTGTCGTTCAAAATTTCATTGTATGGGATTGTATCAGAAGTTGATTTGTTGTCCATGATCAGCGTGTCGCATTCGATGTTTGAGCGGGCGCCTTCGGCTTTGCGTCCGAAGTGGACGATTCCGCGGTATGTGACTTTTCCGCCTTGTTTTGAGATCGATTTTGAAACGATTGTGGATGACGTATTTGGTGCAAGGTGAATCATTTTCGCACCGGCATCCTGATGCTGTCCTTTTCCTGCGAGAGCGATAGAAAGCGTCATACCGCGCGCGCCTTCGCCTTTCAGGATAACGGCAGGATATTTCATTGTCAGCTTGGAGCCGATGTTTCCGTCGATCCATTCCATTGTCGCGTTTTCTTCACAGACCGCACGCTTTGTCACAAGGTTGAAGACGTTGTTCGCCCAGTTTTGAATCGTTGTATAACGGCAGTATCCGCCTTTTTTAACGATGATCTCAACAACCGCGCTGTGAAGGGAGTTTGTTGTATAAACAGGTGCTGTACATCCCTCTACATAGTGAACGTGAGCGCCTTCGTCGACGATGATCAGCGTCCGTTCGAACTGTCCCATATTTTCTGAGTTGATGCGGAAGTATGCTTGCAGCGGAGTATCAACTTTTACGCCTTTTGGCACGTAGATGAATGATCCGCCGGACCATACCGCAGAGTTCAAGGCCGCAAACTTGTTGTCAGTCGGCGGGATGACTTTTGCCCAATGCTCGCGGAAAATGTCTTCATTTTCTTTGAGGGCGCTGTCTGTGTCTTTAAAGACGATCCCTTGAGACTCAAGATCTTCTTTCATGTTATGGTAAACGACTTCTGACTCATACTGCGCAGATACACCGGCCAAATATTTTTGCTCAGCTTCAGGGATTCCGAGCTTGTCAAATGTTTGTTTGATTTCCTCAGGAACTTCGTCCCATGATCTTTCTGAACGCTCAGAAGGCTTTACATAGTACGTGATTTCATCAAAGTTCAATGAGTTTAAATCTCCGCCCCATTGCGGCATTGGCATATTGTAGAAGTGTTCAAGAGATTTCAGGCGAAAGTCGAGCATCCACTCCGGCTCTTCTTTCATGCGTGAAATTTCCTCAACGATTTCTTTTGTCAATCCCCGCTCTGAACGGAAAATGGAAACGTCTTTGTCGGCAAAACCGTATTTATATTCGCCGATATCCGGCATTTTCTTAGCCATCCATTTTCACTCCAATCTTTATTCGTTATCGCTGTTTTCTTTGGAAACGCCTTTTTCAAGGGCTTTCCATGACAATGTTGCACATTTAATCCGGGCCGGAAATTTTGAAACGCCTTGCAGGGCTTCAATATCGCCTAAATCGATCGAATCGTCGTAGTCTTTGCCCTGCATCATATCTGAAAAGATCTGTGACATCTGAAGGGCGGTCTCCACGTCTTTCCCTTTGATCGCCTGTGTCATCATGGACGCAGAGGCCATTGAGATTGAGCATCCTTCGCCTTCAAATTTTGCATCTTCTACTTTACCGTCTGTTATCTTCATCGTCAGTCTGATTCGGTCACCGCATGTCGGGTTGTTCATATCAACAACGATGCTGTCATTTAAAACCCCTTTGTTTCTCGGGTTTTTGTAGTGATCCATTATCACCTGGCGATACAGTGTATCTAAGTTCACATTAAAAGACATTTGTGAAATACTCCTTTGTCTTCTGAAGAGCTTCAATCAGTTTGTCGATGTCTTCTTCCGTATTATACAGATAAAAGCTTGCTCTGGCAGTGGCGGAAACGTTCAGCCATTTCATCAAAGGCTGTGCGCAGTGATGACCGGCTCTGACGGCGACCCCTTCTGCATCAAGCACGGTTGCCACATCGTGCGGATGAACGTCTTCAAGGTTGAATGTCACGAGTCCTGCACGTTCGGCAGGACCATAGACAGTCGCGCCTTCAAGCTCTTTAAAGCGCTCCAGGGCGTAGGCCGCCAAACGGTGTTCATGCGCCAATATTTCGTCAAGTCCGATGTCTTCAAGGAAGTCAATCGCCGCTCCCAATCCGATCGCACCGGCAATGATCGGTGTGCCGGCTTCGAATTTCCAAGGCAGCTCCTTCCAAGTCGATTCGTAAAGACCGACAAAATCGATCATTTCTCCGCCGAATTCTGCGGGTTCCATGTTTTCAAGCAATGCTCTTTTTCCATACAATACCCCGACCCCGGTCGGACCACACATTTTGTGGGCTGAAAACGTGTAGAAATCGCAGTCCAAATCCTGGACGTCAATTTTCATGTGAGGCGTGCTTTGCGCACCGTCTACGACCATGACCGCGCCGTTGTCATGCGCGATTTTGGCTATTTCCTTAATCGGGTTGATCGTACCGAGAACGTTTGAAACATGCGCAGCCGAGACGATTTTTGTATTTTCCGTCACCGTTTCCCTGACATCGTCCAAGGAAATGGTTCCGTCTTCCTGAAGCGGAATGTACTTCAGCGTGGCGCCGGTTGCTTTGACAGCCTGCTGCCACGGAATAATATTCGCATGGTGCTCCATCGGTGTAATGACGATTTCATCACCAGGCTTGAGGTTTGCGCGGGCATAGCTGAGCGCAACCATATTCAGGGCCGTTGTCGTACCCCTTGTAAAAATAATTTCCTGCATAGACTTCGCGTTTATAAACTTCCTGACCTTCTCACGAGCTCCTTCATATCCATCCGTTGCTTTCGTTCCTAATGTATGAACGCCGCGATGGACATTGGAATTGTAAGAGTTGTAATACTCATCAAGCGTCTCGATGACAACGCGCGGCTTCTGCGAGGTTGCCGCGCTGTCCAAATAAACGAGATCGTGTCCGTTGACCTGTTGGCTGAGAATCGGAAACTGTTCGCGAATATCTTTGGCATTCATTATTTTACTTTCCTTTCAATCACAGAGACCAGCTGCTTCTTCACGCCTTCGATCGGAAGTTCATTGACAACCGGTGCGAGGAAGCCGTAAATGACGAGGCGCTCTGCTTCTTCTTTTGGAATTCCGCGGCTCATCAAATAGTAAAGCTGAACCGGATCGACGCGGCCGACGGATGCAGCGTGCCCTGCCGTTACATCGTCTTCATCAATTAACAGGATCGGGTTGGCGTCGCCGCGCGCTTTTTCACTCAGCATAAGAACGCGTGATTCCTGCTCTGCATTTGATTTTGACGCGCCGTGCTCGATTTTTCCGATGCCGTTGAAGATCGAAGATGCGGAATCTTTCATAACGCCGTGTTTTAAAATATAGCCTTCTGAATGCTTTCCGTGATGAATGATTTGCGTTGTAAAGTTTTGAGTCTGTTCTCCTCTGCCGACGACAACCGTTTTCGTATCGCCGAATGTGCCGTCTCCATGCAGATTTGTCGTGTTTTCAGAAACGGTGTCTCCGTCATTCATTAAACCGAGCGCCCATTCAATTTTGCTGTCGCGTCCGAGTGCAGTTCCGCGGCGGCTGACATAAGCCGTCACCCCTGCGGAAAGGTTGTCGACCGCACCGTATTGCACGCGGGCATTCGCGCCTGTGATCACTTCTGACACGATGTTAAAGACCGCTTCCTTAGGGTTCACAGTGCTGATGTAGTTTTCTACATATGTGACTGCACTATTGTCATCAGCAACGACAAGTACATGGTTGAAAAGCGTTGTATCATTGCTTTCATGGACATAAACAGCTTGCACCGGCGCTTCCAGTTCGACGTTTTTCGGAACGTAAAGGAAGGCTCCGCCGTTCAGGAGGGCTGCATGCAATGCCGTTAATTTATGCTCATCGGCTTTTACGCCGTCTTTCATAAAGTATTTTTTGACTAGCTCGCCGTGTTCGCGGAACGCAGTATGAATATCTGTAAAGATGACGCCTTTATCCTGCAGCTCTTTTGAAAGAGAAAGGTAAGCCGGCGTCTGGTCTCTTTGGACATAAAGCGTTTTGTCTTCATTTCCAAGATCGATCAGCGATTTGACCTCATCTGAAAGATCATCCAAAGAATCAAGCGGTTTATTTTCTACAGTATGCTTATCAAACCGTGTAAAATTCCAATTTGTAATTTTCGTTTTATCAGGTTTCGGCAGCGGCAGATCTTCTGCTTTTTCAAGCGCTTCTAAGCGTAGATCTTGCAGCCATGCAGGTTCCTGGTGCTTCTCAGAGAAGCTTTTGACATATTCCCGATCTACAGATAGTTTTGTTTCCAATGTCATGTTTATCCCCCTAACGCTTACGCTTCTTGACCGACAGTTTCGTCTTCGATTCCAAGCTCATGCTTAATCCAGTCATATCCTTCAGCCTCAAGGCGCTGCGCCAGCTCAGGTCCGCCGGATTTCACAACGCGGCCCTGCATCATGACGTGCACATGGTCAGGCGTAATGTAGTTCAAGAGGCGCTGATAGTGCGTGATGATCAGGCAGCCGAAGTCCTCGCCGCGCATTTTGTTGATTCCTTTTGAAACGACTTTAAGGGCGTCGATATCCAAACCTGAATCGATTTCGTCAAGAATCGCGATTTTCGGTTCGATCATCATCAGCTGAAGAATTTCGTTGCGTTTTTTCTCACCGCCTGAGAAACCTTCGTTCAAGTAGCGCTGCGCCATATCAGGATCCATTTCAAGAAATTCCATGTTTTCGTCCATTTTGCGGATGAATTTCATTAAAGAAATCTCGTCGCCTTCTTCTCTGCGCGCGTTGATCGCTGAACGGAGAAAATCGGCATTTGTAACACCGCTGATTTCACTCGGATACTGCATAGCCAAAAACAGGCCGGCCTGAGCGCGCTCGTCCACTTCCATTTCCAGAACGTCCTTGCCGTCAAGCGTGATGCTTCCTTTTGTTACTTCGTATTTAGGGTGCCCCATAATCGCCGCGGATAAAGTTGATTTACCCGTTCCGTTCGGTCCCATTACAGCGTGGAATTCCCCGCCTTTTATTTCAAGGTTTACACCTTTTAAAATCTCTTTTCCTTCAATCTCAACGTGAAGATCTTTGATTGTTAATGTCGAAGCAGCCATGAAATATACCTCCAATATATATAATCATCATTCTCAATTTATTCTCATTCTAATTTTATAACAAATGAAAAGTGAATACAACAATAGTCTTCCTATCTTTTCGTGTACATGTTCTCAAGTTTAACAAAAAACGTTTTGTTCTTAAAGAGATTGGGACAAGAAAACTTCCCGGACGAGAGATGTGTACCTTACAATCAACAAGCTATAGAAAAACAGCGGGAATTACGAGCGGGAACGGTTTGATCCCAGGCTGCACGATTCATGACGGGAACAGCGCTCCCCTTCTATTTGGACCGTCACATGCTCCACGTTGCATTCTTTCCTTAGATATTTTGATACTTGTTTTAAGATTCTATCCCTGTCACTGTTTTCGTCTGCCACGATATGGCAGCTTAATGACGGCATATCAGATGAGATCGACCAAATGTGGAGATCGTGAACCTCTCTGACTGACGGAATGGAAAGCAGGCCGTTTTTAAGCGCTTCCGCATCAATGTCTTTCGGTTTTCCTTCCATTAATATATGCACCGAGTCTTTCGTCACCCGCCACCCGCTGACAAGAACCAAAGCCGCGACGGCGGCGCTTGCGATTGGATCGGCGATATTCCAATTGAAGAAAAGCATGAGGAGGCCTGCGATAATCGCGCCGAAAGATCCCAGCATATCGCCGATGACGTGCAAAAATGCGCTCCGCATGTTTAAATTCCCGCTTGTGTCGCCTTTCATTAATATCCAGGCTGCAGCAATGTTGACGAACAAACCAACCGTTGCAATCACCAGCATGCCACTGCCGGCGACTTCTGGCGGGCTGAAAAAGCGGTTGTACGCTTCCCAAAAGATATAAAGTGAAATCAAAAGCAAGGTGATGCCATTGATAAACGCAGCCAAAATTTCAAAGCGCCTGTAGCCGAATGTTTTGCTCACAGTTGCGGCCTTTTCCCCAATTTTAAACGCCAAGAGGCTGAAACCAAGCGCTGCAGCGTCGCTGAGCATATGTCCCGCATCTGACAGCAAAGCGAGGCTGTTCGTCAATATCCCGCCTATCACTTCAATGATCATAAAAGTAAAAATTAAACCGAAGCTGATGTAGAGCGCTTTTTGATTGGCTGATCGGCTGCCATGGTGGCTGTGACCTGTGTGATCGTGAGAATGAGCCATCATAAATCCTCCTTTTAATATATGATCATATATTCATATTTAAATTTTACCTTTTCCTTCACTTATGGTCAAGCGGATTCTAAAGACATATAGAAGGACGGATTGACATCCGCCCCCCTCGTTTTATCCGATCATGGGTAAATTTGATACGATCTGCTTGCTTTTTTGATGCTGCTCTTCGCGCCTTTTCTCAACTTCAAGCCGGTTCACATGGCTTCTGCTGTACTCCTCGTACCCCATTCCATGCGACTTGTGCATCGCTTTTTCCATTTCGGCCGTGAATTCAAGGTCAAGCTGATCTTGGCTTGAACAAATAATGAATCATCCTTTCAGAGATTTTCTTTCATAGTACCAGTTATATACAAACTCTTCAAAGATGTGTGTGCTTTCAATATGCTTTCACGGATGAAAAATTAATGCTTCATTTGCTGGAATTCTTCCATCGCCTGCAGAACGAGCGTGACAGCTTGGCTCATGGCCGCGCCCCCGCCAAATGCCGCAGTTACGCCGACCGCTTCAAGAATTTCTTCCTCCGACGCTCCGCAATCCAGGCAGCCCTTGATATGATAAATAATGCAATATTCATCTTGTGTATTAACACTGATGCCCAGTGCGATCAGCTGCTTATCCTTTTCGCTGAGCGCGCCTTTTTTAAAGCATTCCTCTGTAAATTCGTTGTATTTGGCGGCAATTCCGGGCATTTTTTCGGAAAAGATGCCGATCCCTGCTTTATATTCATGCAGTGCGGATTCGATAATGCTTTCTGATTCATGCTGATTCACGTTTTGTTCCTCCATTTTCAGTTGGTAGTCTTTTTTTATTATGAGCCTCTTTTCAAAAAATACGCGAAAAAACCCCGGTTTTCTCCAAAACCGGGGTGTTCTTTCATTTACTCAGAAACAGAAATGACAGAGCCTTCATATTTTTTGTCGATGAACTTTTTAATGTCATCAGAGCGCAATACGTCCATCAGAGCTTTCACTTTGTCAGAATCTTCGTCGCCTTTGCGGACGGCGATGATGTTAGCGTAAGGATTGTCTTTTGGAGACTCAAGCTCGATTGAATCAGTTTTCGGATTGAGCTTGTTTTGGATCGCGTAGTTCACATTGATGAACACTGCGTCAGCTTCATTGGCTTCGTATGCTTTTGCCGTCATTTCAGGCGCCACATCATTTTTGATTTTGAGGTTTTTCTTGTTTTCTGTAATATCTTTTACTGTCGCATCCACTTTTTCAATGCCTGATTTCAGCTTGATCAGTCCGGCATTTTCAAGCATTGCAAGCATGCGGCCCTGTTCAGCGGCGTTGTTGCTCATAATAATTTTTGCACCGTCAGGAAGGTCTTTTAAAGATTTATACTTTTTAGAGTAAATACCGAATGGCTCAAGGTGTACCGCGCCGACGTTAACAAGATCGTAGTCTTTATTTTCTTTCATTTCCTGTTCAAGATACGGGACGTGCTGGAAGTAGTTCGCATCGAGATCTTTCGTTGCAAGCGCCTTGTTGATCAGTTTGTAGTCCGTGAAATTTTTGATTTTAAGCTCATAGCCTTTTTCTTTCAAAAGCGGCTTTGCTTCTTCAAGGATTTCAGCGTGAGGCGTCGGCGTCGCTCCGACTGTGATGACTTTGCTGTCTTTATCCCCTTCGCTGCTGGAAGATCCGCAAGCGGCTAAAACGCCTGCAAAAATGATGAATAAAGCTGTTAATAAACCTTTTTTCATGTTGATGTCCTCCCTAACGTTTGTCTAATTTATTTGTTATAAAATCCCCGATAAACTGGATGATAAACACAATAGCTAAGATGAAAATAGTGGCGATGAGTATAATATCGGGATTGTTCATCTGAAAACCGTTTACATAGGCAAGGTTCCCGAGTCCGCCTGAACCGATTGCTCCGGCCATCGCCGTCGAACCGATCAGTGCAATCGCCGTAACCGTAATGCCAGAGATCAAGGCCGGCATCGATTCGGGCAGGAGCACTTTAAATATGATCGTCGATGTTTTGGCTCCCATCGATTTTGCCGCTTCAATCACGCCTTTATCAACTTCGCGCAAAGCGATTTCAACCAGGCGGGCATAGAACGGAGCGGATGCGATAATCAAAGCCGGAAGTGCGGCGTTCGGCCCCAAGATCGTGTTCATTAAAAACTTTGTGAAACCGAGCAGCAAAATAATCAATATAATAAAAGGAATAGACCTGAACACATTGACGATTGCCGAGATTACACCGTTCACGACCCGATTCTGCCAAATGTTTCCTTTAGAAGTCAGATACAGCAGCATACCGAGAATCACTCCGATGATAAAAGCAAACAATAGGGAAATTCCTGTCATATATATCGTTTCATACGTAGCTTCCCACAGCTGCTCCATATCTACGTTTGGAAACAGTTTTTCAAACATTCGTGATCACCTCTGCTTCTACTTGACGGCTCTTGATGAAATCGACCACATCATTGACCTCGTTTTCATATCCATCGACATGAATGAACAATGAACCGTATGCGCCGTCCTGAGTTTGCGAGATTTTGCCTTGAAGGATGTTGACTTCAACATCGAACTTCCGAATGATCTGTGTGATCAGCGGCGATTCGGCCGCTTCACCGACGAAGGTGAGCTTGATCGTCCGCCCGGATGTCGTTTCTTCGAGGAAATGCTTCAGCGTTTCCTGTGTTTCCACCGGTTCTGTTACCTGCTGAACAAAGCGCTTTGTCATTTCTTCCTGCGGCTTGAGGAATACGTTCAGCACATCGCCTTCTTCCACGACCTTTCCGTTTTCCATGACGGCCACTCTGTGGCAGATTTTCCTGATAACATGCATTTCATGAGTAATCAGGACAATGGTCAGTCCGAGCCTTTCATTGATATCGGACAGAAGACCCAGGATCGAGTCAGTCGTCTGCGGATCAAGCGCTGATGTCGCTTCATCGCATAAGAGAACTTTCGGATTGTTTGCGAGCGCCCGAGCGATGCCGACGCGCTGCTTTTGGCCTCCGCTAAGCTGTGAAGGGTAGGCATTTTCCTTGCCTTCAAGTCCGACAAGCTTTATCAGTTCAGCGACTCTTTTCAGACGTTTTGCTTTGCTGACACCGGCGATCTCCAGCGGAAACGCAATATTGTCGCGGACCGTTCTTGACCACAATAGGTTGAAGTGCTGGAAAATCATGCTGATTTCCTGCCTTGCATTCCTCAGCTTCTTCCCTTTGATCTCACTGATTGTTCTGCCGGCTACTTCAACCGTGCCTGAAGTCGGCTGTTCAAGTCCGTTCAAAAGACGGATCAAGGAGCTTTTTCCAGCTCCGCTATATCCAATAATTCCGAAGATTTCACCTTTTTTAATCGTAAGGGTGACATCCTGGACAGCATTGACATCTCCATGCTTTGACCGATAAATCTTTGAAACATTTTGAAGATTTATCAAAAGCCATCACCTGCTTTCTTGCTCAATTCTCATAGTTGTCTAAATTCCTGATCAAACAATGAAAAAAGCCTTTCTGCACACATGAGCAGAAAGGCTTTTGAATAGTCTGGGCCTTTCTCTCATCTTTCAAAGCATAACGCTTCGTGTGAATTGGCACCATTTCAACACGTGTTGATGGTTGCCGGGTTTCATAGGGCACTTCCCTCCACCTCTCTGGATAAGAGAATCATATATTTATTTTTTGATTATTATGATCGGAATTCTTAAAGTAGGATATCATGCGAAAAAATAGTTGTCAACTATTTTTCGTAAGACAATCGGCCTACGGCGAAAAGAGACGAACGTAAACGCTCGTCTCTGTCCGACTTATACACGGAATGTGCCGATTTTTCAAATTTTTAAAATGTCTCTGAATAAAGATCGCTGTTTTTAAAAAAGCCGTCCGTCAGCCATAAAATCGCTTCAAGCTTCAATAAAGCTCTGAATGAGCCTTTTACTTGAACAGTGCCGCGCTGTACGAGATGCTGCAATGAAATATCGCCGTGAAGAAGGTCAATAATCTCGCTTTGCTCTCCAAAAAAGGTCAAATGAGCTTTCTCTGCAAGAGAAGATTTTTCCATTTCCCCTTTTTCGTTGATCGCTAACGTAAAAGCTTCTTTCTCGCCTTGAAACGTAATCAGCAAAGCCGTTGTCGATAATAGAGGTTTTAAAAAAAGAGCCTTGTCCTCTCTTTCTATCAATCCCATTTTCTCCAACTGTATAACCTCCTGTAAATTGGTCATACTTACAGATTCTCTGTCTGCCGCAGGAGTTCCTTTAGGAATTGCTCGACAAGTTTTTGCTGGTTATTTCCCGAGAAATATGTCAAAACCGCCCTTAATCCACAACATTTTGTTTAATCGTATCGTATAAGTAGGAAACGGAGTGAAAAGCGTATTCTTTTTTGACGACTTCCCCGTTTTTGTAAAGGATAAAGCATGGAACGCTTTCTATTTCCTGCTGCTTGGCAAATGCCGGGGAATAATTGAGATTGTTTTTATAAAAAGGAATGTCCTTTATCATTTCATCAACGACTTCCAGCATTCTTCCGGCCAGCTGACACGTTCCGCAGAACGGCGTGTATACATATAGAAGACAGGTCTCATGTTCAAGCCGTTTTAGCTCTTTTTCTTGGAGTTCTTGCATCTGTTGAACCGCACCTCAATACATTTTATAATAAATATTTTGTATGTACCCGGATGTTTGAACGAATTAATACTTCTGCAACATGCTGACTCGGGGCGGAAGCGACTTCTTTGTATACCCTATCGATGTATAGATGCGAAGCTTGGGGGAGCTCCCTCGTCAGCTGCCGGCGGAGCTTTTCCCCTGATTCATCGGCATCCACCAGGATATAAACGTCTTTATCAAACAGCGTTTCGGCGAATTCATCGAGTTTTGCCTGGCTGATCGTTCCGTTTGTGCAAATGATATCCACGGGCTCTTCGATGACATGCTTCACTTTTTGCTTATCTGATTTCCCTTCGACAATCATGACTTTTTCATTTTCCGGCATATGGATCACCTTTAAAGATTTACTTGTAAAAAAAGGCAGTGAATATTCACCGCCTGACTTGATTAACACCAGCCTTGGTGGTCATCACAGTCTACATATTTAGCATCCGGACCGCTTACGGTATCCGCCGTTTTGTAAAATCTCTCATCTTGGAATGAATATCCAGATTTCAACTCGTATTGATCCTTTCCGGTCATTCGGCCGATCAGCTCATTCTCATGGTACAGCTGCATTCCGCCGTTTTTTAATCGGCTTTCCACATGTTCTGTAATATCAATACGTTCTTTTTTCAGCGTCAATTTGGACACCCCCTCTTGATATAGAGTATCCAAACGACACATGGCTATCCTGAATAATCCTTAGTCTTCTTTTATCATGTCCTCATATTGCTCGGCTGTCATCAGATTTTCGATTTCAGAAGCATCGGACGGCTCGACGATAATCATCCAAGCCTTTTCATACGGAGACTCGTTGACGAATTCAGGGCTGTCTTCCAGATCTTCGTTCACTTCGACCACTTTTCCGTTGATCGGGGCATACAGCTCAGAAACGGTCTTTACGGATTCAACGCTGCCAAAAGGCTCGTCCGCTTTGATTTCGTCTCCCACTTCAGGAAGCTCGACAAATACGATGTCTCCAAGTTCGGATTGGGCGAAGTCTGTAATGCCGATTCTGACTTTATCTCCTTCTGTTTTCACCCATTCGTGTTCTTCTGAATAACGCAACTCTTTCGGTGTGCTCATGCTAACCCCTCCATAAAGTGTTTTAATCGATCCTACATTGAAGATATCATATTTTGATGGGTTATAACCAGTATGTCTTAAACTGTTCTTCTTTAAAACCGACCGTTACTTTACTGCCGTCTGTCGCAATCGGGCGTTTGATCAGCATACCGTCCGAAGCCAGCAGTTCCAGCTGCTCATCTTCAGACATGTTTTGCAGCTTGTCTTTTAAGCCGAGTTCACGGTATTTTTGTCCGCTCGTGTTGAAAAACTTCTTCAATTCAAGCCCGCTTTTCTCGTAGAGCTCTTTCAGTTTTTCCTTGCTTGGCGGCTCTTCTGCGATATGTATCCCATTGATTTCTTTGCCATGGTCTTCAAGCCATTTTTTCGCTTTGCGGCATGTCCCGCATTTCGGATACCAGTAAAAATCCAAAGCCATACATACACACCCCTCTCATTTAATCGAGGTAATTTTAACACAGATCGAATGAAAAACCTAAAACCGTGCTCCATTCTATAACAGCTAAAAACCCCGCCTAAGCAGGGCTTTTCGTTTAAACGATATATTTCTCAGCTTCAAAGACTCCCTTGGCTGCCTGGCGCTTTTTCTCAATGACATTGACAGGCGTAAAGCGCGTCAATTTGCGGAGCGCGGACAGCATCATCCGCAGCGAATCACCTGATTCCATCGCAATGAGCGATTCCTTGGCATGGCTTTCAATTTCCTGAAAGGCAACTTGTGCAAAAATCTGCGTATAAAGAATTTTCTGGGCGTTTTTGTCTTCCCCGGTTGCCTGGATGGCTTTTTCTGTACGCAAAATAGCTGCTTCCATGGCGTAGACCTGGCTGACAATGTCGGCGATATTCACGAGGATTTCCTGCTCCTGGTCGAGCGCTTTTCCATATTTTTGCGCGGCGAGTCCCGCGATCATGAGCGCGATTTTTTTGGCGTTTCTCAGCAGATACTTTTCCTGTTCCAAAACGCCGTCACCTGGTTCTTCAGGCATGAGGATCATCAGTTCTTCCTGAAGCGCCTTCGCTTTCTCAAACAGAGGAAGCTCGCCTTTCATCGCTTTTTTCAAGTATGTGCCCGGGACGATGAGACGGTTTATTTCATTTGTGCCTTCAAAAATCCGGTTGATCCGTGAATCGCGGTAAGCCCGCTCCACTTCGTATTCCTGCATGAATCCGTAGCCGCCGTGGATTTGGACGCCTTCATCAACGATATAATCAAGCGTTTCAGATCCAAATACTTTGTTAAGGGAGCATTCGATTGCATATTCAGCGATCGATTTCGCGACCTGGCGCCCGTCTTTTTGCTCTTCTTCGCTCAAGGTGCCCATTTTGTCTTCAAACAGCCCGACCGTACGATAAACAGAGCTTTCCATCGCATAAAGTCTGGCTGACATAGTGGCGATTTTTTCCCCGATTAAGCTGAACTTTGAAATCGGCGTCTTAAATTGCTGGCGCTGATTGGCGTATGAAGCGGACAGCTCGATGACCCGTTTGGAAGCGCCGATTGTCCCGACAGCGAGCTTATAGCGGCCGATATTTAAAATATTGAAGGCGATGACATGCCCTTTTCCCGGTTCGCCTAAAAGGTTTTCTTTCGGAACTTGAACCTGGTCTAAGATGAGCGTACGGGTCGAAGAGCCTTTGATGCCCATTTTTTTCTCTTCAGGCCCTGTAGAAACACCTTCGTAATCTTTTTCCACAATGAAGGCCGAAAAATGTTCGCCGTCTATTTTCGCGTAGACGATGAAAACATCGGCAAAAGCTGAGTTTGTAATCCATTGCTTTTCACCGTTTAATATATAGTGGGTTCCCGCCTCATTCAAAACGGCCGTTGTTTTTGCCCCTAATGCATCAGATCCGGAGCCAGGCTCTGTTAAGGCATAGGCTGCAAATTTTTCCCCTGTTGCAAGGGACGGCAGATACTTTTTCTTTTGCTCCTCGGTTCCGAAAAATACGATCGGAAGCGTGCCGATCCCGACGTGCGCCCCGTACGATAACGAAAAGCTTCCCGCTCTTGAGAATTTTTCGGTAATCAGCGCCGAGCTGATTTTATCGAGCCCGAGTCCGCCATACTCTTCAGGAACGTCAGCACCGAGAAGCCCGAGTTCTCCAGCTTTTTTCAGGAGCCTGACAGAGTGATCGAAATTGTGCTCTTCAATTTCGTCGATGTATGGCAAAACATCTCCGAGAATATAATCTTCAGTCGTTTTGGCGATCATTTTATGTTCATCTGTGAAATCTTCCGGTGTAAACAGCTGATCAGCCGTCACCTCTTCGATCAGAAAGGCTCCGCCTTTTTTCATATGGTCTTTTGTTTGTTCCATTGTTCCATCCCCCTTGTGATTAAACTAATTCGAATACCCCTGCTGCTCCCATACCTCCGCCGATACACATTGTTACAACGCCGAATTGCTCGCTTCTCCGCCGCATTTCGTGGATCAATGTCAGCGTGAGCTTTGTGCCCGTGCAGCCGAGCGGATGTCCGAGCGCAATCGCTCCACCGTTGACATTGACTTTTTCTTCATCGATGCCAAGCGACCTGATCACCTGGATCGCTTGTGATGCAAACGCTTCATTTAATTCGAATAAACCGATATCAGAGAGCTCAAGTCCCGCCATCTTCAGCGCCCTTGGAACAGCTTCAACAGGACCGATGCCCATCACCTCCGGCGGAACGCCGCCGACTGCGAACGAACGGAACCTTGCGAGGGGCTTTAACCCAAGCGCATCCGCTTTTTCTCTGTCCATGATCATCACTGCGGCCGCCCCGTCGCTCGTCTGCGATGAATTCCCTGCCGTAACAGAACCGTCCGCCGAAAACGCCGGTTTTAACGTTGACAGAACGTCTTTCGTTGTCCCCGGGCGCACACCTTCATCGGCAGAGAAAGTAAACGTCCGCTCCTTCAGCTTGTGATGTTCATCCACTTCTCTGATGGTGACGTCCACCGGGACGATTTCATCTTCGAACTTTCCTTCCGCAATCGCTTTGGCTGCTTTTTGATGGCTGTTGACGGCAAATGCATCCTGATCCTCCCTGGAAACGCCGTATTTGACGGCAACCTGTTCTGCCGTATGGCCCATTCCCATATAATATTCAGGAGCCGTTTCCGCCAGCGCCGCGTTCGGTCTGACGATATGCCCCATCATCGGCACGATGCTCATCGATTCAGCGCCGCCGGCAATGATTGTGTCGGCTGCTCCAAGCATGATTTTTTCGGCCCCGTAAGCGATTGATTGAAGTCCTGATGAACAATATCTGTTGATCGTAACGGCCGGAACTGTGTGTGGCAGACCGGCAAGCGCGCCGATATTGCGTGCCATATTCAAGCCTTGTTCGGCTTCCGGCGTAGCGCAGCCGATGATTAAATCATCGATATTCCCTTCATAACCGCCCGCTCTTTTCAGCGTCTCTCTCACGGCATATGCGCCTAAATCATCGGGACGGACAGTCCTCAATGAGCCTTTTTTTGCTTTTCCGATCGGGGTTCTCGCTCCCGATACAATAACTGCCTCTTTCATTGTTTTCCCTCCTTAATTACGCAAAGGTTTGCCTTTCACAAGCATATGTTGCATTCTCGCCTGTGATTTCGGTTCACTTACAAGGCTCAAAAATGCTTCCCTTTCCAAATTGAGCAAGTATTCTTCCGTTACTTCAGCGCCGAATGGAACCCTGCCGCCCGCGATGACAAACGCCAGCTTTTTCGCTATCTTCATGTCGTGTTCAGAGATGGCGCCGGACAGTTTTAACGATTCAGCACCGAGCAGGAGCGCCGCATAGCCGGTTTCGCCCGTCACCGGGACTTTCTTTTTCACCGGCGGACGGTAGCCGCTTTCGGAAAGCGTCAGGACGAGTTTTTTAGCATCGTATAACAAGTGATCCTGGTTGATGCTGATTTGATCCTCTGCGGTTAAGATGTTCAGCTCTTTCGCTTCTTGAGCCGAAGTCGACGTTTTTGCAAGGGCAATTGTCTCAAACGTCTTGATGGCGGCCTCCTGGATATCCGGTTTAACGCCTTCAGGCAGCCCCTTCAAGTAGTTTAAATAAAGCTCTTTATTGCCTCCGCCGCCCGGAATCAGACCGACGCCTGTTTCAACGAGGCCCATGTATGACTCGCTTGAAGCTTGAACACGGGCTGCAGGCAGACAAAGCTCAGTCCCACCGCCAAGCGTCATTCCGAACGGAGCGGCGACGACCGGCCTGGTACTGTATTTCACTTTCATCATCGTCTCCTGGAACTGACGGATGATCATGTCAATTTCCATATAGTTGTCGTCTTGAGCTTCCATCAGCATCATCGCAAGATTGGCTCCGACACAGAAATTTTTGCCCTGGTTGCCGATCACAAGTCCTTTATAATTGGCGTCTACTTCCTCAAGAGCGAATTTCAGCATTTGGATGATATCAAAGCCGATTGCATTGCTTTTCGAATGAAATTCGAGCAGTGCGACATCATCGCCTAAATCGATCAAACTTGCCCCGCTGTTTTTCTTGATGACGCCTTTTGTTTCTTTGAGTGATGACAAATGAATCGTTTTCTTGTTTTCTTGAAGCGCCCTGTATTCGCCGCTTTCAAAACAGTAATAAAACGTCTTTCCGTTTTCCTTAATGTAGAAGGTCTCATGTCCTTTTGCGAGCATTTCCTTCACCCAGTCCGCGACTTTCCAGCCCTCAGCTTCAAGCTTTTGCACCGCGTTTTTCACACCGATGCTGTCCCACATTTCAAACGGCCCTTCCGACCAGCCGAACCCCCATTTCATCGCCTGATCAATCGCCGTTATGCTGTCAGCGATTTCCCCTGTCAGCTCAGCCGAATAGATAAGCGTCGGAGCTGTCATGTTCCAAAGAAGGCTTCCAGCTCTGTCATCTGAATAAATAAGCGCTTTCAATCTCGCTCCTGCGCCTTTCATTTGCTTGGCCGCTTCAAGTCCCGATGTTTTTAATGTTTGGCGTTTGCTGTAGGTCATCGTCATCGGATCGAGCTCAAGGATGTCTTTTCCTTCTTTTTTGTAAAAACCTTGTTTCGCTTTGCTTCCGATCCAGCCTTTTTCGAGCATTTGTTCAATAAATTCAGGCAGCCGGAAAACGTTTTTTTCTTCACCAGTGACTTGGTTATAAACATTTTTGGCAACATGCGAAAATGTATCAAGCCCGACGACATCGAGCGTTCTGAAAGTTGCGCTTTTCGGGCGCCCGATCAGCGGACCTGTAATCGAATCGACTTCGCCTATCGTGTAACCGCCTTTCAGCATTTCCTGAACCGTCACAAGCAAGCCATAGGTTCCGATGCGGTTGGCGATAAAGTTTGGCGTGTCTTTCGCTTCAACAACCCCTTTGCCAAGGACGTCTTCGCCGAATTTCTTCATAAAAGCCAGCACTTCGGGATCCGTTTCGTCAATCGGAATCACCTCAAGCAGCTTTAAATAGCGGGCCGGGTTAAAAAAGTGCGTTCCTAAAAAGTGCTTTTTGAAATCAGCGGACCTTCCCTCCGCCATCTGCCTGACGGAGATGCCTGATGTATTGCTGCTGACGATGCTTCCATGTTTTCTGTATTGATCGACCTTTGAAAACACTTGCTTCTTGATCTCCAGTTTTTCGACAACAACTTCAATAATCCAGTCGGCATCTTTAATTTTTTCAAAATCGTCTTCCATGTTCCCTGTGGTGATACGGCTGATATTCTTCTTCGAAGTCAGCGGAGCCGGTTTTTGCTTTAGCAGCTTTTGTACGGCTGACTGTGCCAGCCGGTTGCGCACATCCGGGTCTTCAAGGGTGCGGCCTTTTTTTCTTTCCTCATCTGTTAATTCACGCGGCACCATATCGAGCAGTAACACAGGAATCCCGATATTGGCTAAGTGAGCCGCGATTCCGGAACCCATTACACCGGAACCGATAACGGCGGCTTTACGAATATGCTTGACCATGAAAGATCCTCCCCCACTTTGAATGAATACTCATTCATTTTTGCTCCAAAAAAATAAACTCTCCTGTCTTCTTTCATCTTAAAAGATTTTGGAAGCGAGTTCAATAACTTGGTGCAAAATTTCTGAAATTTTTTCAGCGGGTATTATTTTGCCGCGGTTACATGTTTCCCCGCTTTTGGGACAAACCAATAGAGAGGAGGTGAAGGCCTTGGTACGTGAAAGAAAAAATCCATCCTCTGCCGCAGTCAGCGCCGCAAGCATAAAAGGCAATGCAGGTCCGGATTATAAAAAGGCGAATGCGGGCGGAAAACGGACAAGCCAAAACCAGCAATATAAAAAGCATAATATGGATGTTCCTGAAGATCACTAAGCCCCCTTTAAGCATCCGGTATAAATTTCCGATGTGTTAGGAAATCTAAAAATAAACGCTAAAAGGAGGCAGACGCATGCAGCAACAGCAAGGAATGACAACACCGCCGCCGGTCATTTCAACAAAGGATCATCTGTATTTGACGGATATGCTGAACTGGAACTTGCTCGCGATGAAAAAAGCACATTTTATGGCGGAACAATGCCAGGATCAGTCTCTTAAAACAGAACTCGACAGGGCCGGACAAATGCACCATCACCATTACAATGTGATATTGGAGCAGCTTCGTCAAAATCAAACGCAAAACCCGTCAGCATACATGCAATAGGAGGTCAATGATGAATCAGCAAAACCAACAGAAAATCGGCAATCAGGAAACTCCTGTCCCGAAGACGAGCGCGATGAATGACAGGGATTTTGTCAACGAACTGCTGACAACTGAAAAATACATGACGGCAGCATACTCGACAGCGCTTAATGAATTAAGCCATGAGTCGCTTTACCAGGCTGTTCAGCCGCTGTTTAACGAGGCGCAAAACGTACAGCGCAGATTGTACCAGGTGATGTTTCAAAACGGATGGTACAAGGTGGAGGCAGAAGATGCTCAGAAAATCCAGCAGTCTTATCAGCAGTTCCATTCTACATTGCAAGAACAGTCGCCATATCAGCAAAACCAATAAACAAAAAATAAGCAGAGGAGTCTCCCTGCTTATTTTTTTTGATTAGCCGCACGGTGCGCTTCATTTCGTTCTTTAATCTGGCGGATGACTTCTTTTATCTCCTGCTTCGCATCCGGATAAGCTCCGTTCCAATGCTTGGCGAGGGGCGGCATGCTTTTGGCGATATGGCTGTAGATGATCCACATCTTCACCTGTTCTTTCAGTTCTTCGTCCGTTTCGCCTAAAAGCAGCTCCGTATATTTCTCAACAAGTCCGTCCAGCTGCTCCTTTAGTTTTTCCACTCACGACACCCTTTCTTTACGTTTATTTCTCGGGCATGTCCTGCATTTGACGCCGTTTTTGTCTGTTGCATAATACAGACAGCAAGTCGTGCGTGTCCGATCCTCCGCGTGCTGTCCGTGATAAAACCTTTTGAGAGGGTTTTCGTCAGCCCCTTCTTCAAAAAGGCCGGGCTCAGCTTCATAAAGAAGAAAATGAAAATCTTGCGCCGCCCGCGCCTTGAGCTTCGGATCTTCCAGAAGCGTGTCATACATCCAATACAGATAAACCGCAATATTTTCCCAAAGAATATGCTTTGAAATCGAAAATGTCCGCCGACAGGCTGCGATCAGGGCGCCAAGATGGCGCCTGAAGATATCCTCGGTCAATTTTTTCAGTTCTTCGGTGCGATCCGCTTCGATAAGCTCAGCACCTTTGTGAAAATAAAACGACGGCGTCCACCCTTGATCATCGGCTTCTATCTCCCATGACACGGAAGCGGGAGCGGCTGGCAAGCGTTTTCCGCAAACCGTAAACAGATAGAAATGCAGCGCAGCAAGCATCCCGCTGCGCTTGACGAGCATTGAAGCCGCAACTTTTTGATTCGGAGCGTTCAGCCTGTCTTTCATATCTTCTACATAACGTTCTAAAAAATCCTCATCAAGGAGCATGTTTCCTTTAACAGAGAATAAGGAGCCGGTCTGCTTCGTTCCAAGGCGAAAACGAAGCAATGACTCAAGCTCCTCTTTTGTTAAATTAAGCATGGGACTGAACCACCTGCTGGACGATGCATCTTCCTCTTCCGTACGGGATGCAGTGCGGGGTGCCGAAAAGCGGATCTTTCGTCACTTCGCAGTCCATTTCAAAAACGTCCTGCACAAGCTTGCAGTTGATAATGGATTCAGGCCGGCCTTCGGCATATATCTTTTTGTCTTTAATCGCGACGAGGTGGTGGGCGTAGCGGCAGGCGAGGTTCAAATCGTGCAGCACCATCACGATCGTGCGCTTTTCGTGTTCATTTAATTCAAACAAAAGGTCCAGAATTTCAATTTGATGCGTCATATCCAAATATGTCGTCGGTTCATCCAGTAAAATGATATCCGTTTCCTGAGCGAGCGTCATCGCGATCCAGGCGCGCTGCCGCTGGCCTCCGGACAAGGAATCGACTGTGCGCTCGGCCAGTTCTTCCATTCTTGTCGCTTTCAAAGCCTTTTGCACGGCCTCTTCATCTTCCGCCGACCATTGCTTCAGCCAGTTTTGATAAGGATACCGCCCCTGCTTGACGAGCTGGAGAACGGTCAGGCCTTCCGGAGCCGAAGGGCCTTGAGGCAGAATGGCCAGCTCCTTTGCCACTTCTTTCGTCGGAAGTTTGGCGATGGAACTTCCTTCGAGAAGCACTGAACCGCCCTTTGGCTTCATCAAACGTGCGAGAGACCGAAGGAGAGTCGACTTACCGCAGCCGTTGCTGCCGATAAATACGGTGATTTCACCTTTTGGGATCGTTAAGTTTAACTCATCAATAATGATTGTTTCTCCATAACCTAAGCTTAACGTTTCTGTTGAAATGGCACTCATAAATGAAATCTCTCCTTTTATTGGTTTCTGCTTTTATACAGCAAGTAGATAAAGTAAGGGGCGCCGATCGCTGCAGTAAACACACCGGCAGGCACTTCAACGGGAGAAAAAAGCGTGCGTCCGATGATGTCGGCAATCAGCACAAGCAATCCTCCGATCAGCGCGGCAACCGGCAAGAGGGCGCCGAATGATGAACCGACAAGCCTTCTTGCGATATGCGGGGCCATCAAACCGACAAATCCGACGGTTCCGGCAAAGGCAACGGCAATTCCGGCAAAAGCCGTGCTCAGCAGAAGGAGCAAAAAGCGGTTCCGCTGAACCGAGCTGCCCGCTCCTGTCGCCAGTTCTTCGCCAAGCGTCTGAATGTTGACGTTTCTGGCGGCGGCTGCGGATATCAGCAAAAGGACAAGCGCAGCCGACATTAAAATGTTCACATCCTGCCAGTTGGATCCATATACTGATCCGGTAATCCAGACGTTCGCCTGAGACATTCTGTATATCGGTCCTTTTATCATAAACAATGTCGTCAGCGACTGGGCAAGCATCGAAAATCCGATTCCGATCAAAACGAGCCTGAAAGTCGAAGAGCCGTTTTTATATGAAAGAAAATAAACGAGCATTCCGGCGAGAGCCGCGCCGATAAATGCGGCGACCGGGAGCCAGCTGATGCTGACCGTAAGCGCATTGTTTTTATTGGAAAACAGCATTAAAAACAAGACAACGGCGACTGAAGCCCCGCCGGTCACGCCGATAATATCCGGCGAAGCGAGCGGATTGCGGATCAGACCCTGGAGGATCGACCCGGCTGCCGCCAGACAGATTCCGGCAAACAGAGCGACCAAAATCCGCGGCATCCTGAAGGACATGATGATCAGGTCATCGCCCGGATCCCCCATGCCCAAAAACGTTTTCGCGACGGCGCCCGGAGAAATAAAACGTTCACCGATGCCGGCGCTGAGGATGACTGCACAAGCCGTCAACACCAATAGGATCACGAATGAAAACAGCGCTTTTCTGCCGATCAACAATGAAATGCCGCCTTTTCCGATTCTCAGCGTGCGGTAATTTTTCATTTTTGGAACCCCCTTCTCGCGATATAGACAAAAATGGGTGTCCCAATGATGGCTGTCATGACGCCGACAGGCACTTCTTCAGGCATAATCAGGTACCTTGCGCCAATGTCTGCGGTTACGAGCAGGATGGCTCCCAGCACGGCGCAGTACGGAAGAACCCAGCGATGGTCGTGGCCGACGATAAATTTTGCAAAATGCGGGATGACAATACCGATAAAACCGATCGGCCCGGCGACGGCGACAGATCCCCCGGCAAGCAGGATAATCGAAACCGCCATCAGCGCTTTAATCAGCCACGTTTTCTGGCCGAGGCTTTTTGCCACTTCCTCCCCCATCGTTAAGACATTGATTTTCGATCCGAGTAAAAAGCTGATGATGAATGCCGGCACGATATATGGAAGGACGGAGACCAAGAGGCTGAGGTCGCGCCCCTGAACAGAGCCCGCAAGCCAAAACAGCGCCTGCTCAAGGGCTGCTTCATTAACGGAAAGCATGCCTTGCGTCAATGATGAGAACAGCGCTGACATCGCAGCCCCTGCAAGCGTCAGCTTGACCGGCGTCAGCCCTTCCCTTCCGAGAGAGCCGACAAAATAGACGACAAGCGCGGCAAACGCTGCACCGAAAAACGAGATCCATGCAATCGTCTGAAGCGAACCGACGTGAAAGAAAAACAGCGCTCCAACAACAAAGAAACCGGCACCCGCGTTCACACCGAAAATTCCCGGGGAAGCAAGCGGGTTTTTTGTCATCGCCTGCATTAAAGCGCCGGCAACCCCGAGGGAAGCGCCGACAGTTGCAGCAATCAGCGCGCGCGGCAAACGCACGTTTTTGATGACAAGATGTTCATTAGAGCCGCTGAAGCCGGTAAAAGCCTTGTAGGCCATCGACCATGACGTATTCGTATAACCGTATACGATACTGGCGCAAACGGCGGCAACCAGCACCAAAATGAAAGACAGTAGTGCGATTGTTCTATATTTATTCGTTCTTAAGAGCATAAATTAAAATTCTCCTAGTTTGACTGAAACATCTACTGGTCATTGTATCAGATAACATTGATCTTGAAAATCATTTTCAATTAACAATTGACAAAATTCTGATCAAAAATTATGATCAGGATGAATGACTTACATACCTAAGGAGGACACACATGAAGAGATGGTCAATTGTTGGATTTATCGCTTTGTTAGCGATTTCAATTCTTGCAGCCTGCGGCGGAAGCAAGGATGACTCTGCAAAGGGCGGAGAGAATAAAGATACGATCACCGTTAAACACGCAATGGGTACGGAAGACCAAGTGCCTGCAGACCCAAAAAGAGTTGTCGTCCTGACAAATGAAGGAACCGAAGCGCTTTTGGAACTCGGAATCAAACCTGTGGGTGCAGTCAAATCCTGGACAGGCGATCCTTGGTATAAGCATATTCAAGCCGATATGAAAGGCGTTAAGCAAGTCGGACTCGAAGGCGAACCGAATATCGAAGCGATTGCCGAGCTGAAGCCTGATTTAATCATCGGGAATAAAATGAGACATGAAAAAATCTACGACAAGCTTGAAAAAATTGCTCCGACTGTCTTCTCTGAAACGCTGCGCGGCGAATGGAAAGACAACTTCTCCCTCTACGCGAAAGCGGTAAACAAAGAGGAAAAGGGCAAAGAAGTTTTAGAAGATTTCGATAAAAAAGTCAGCGAATTGAGCGACAAGCTCGGCGACCAGAAAAAGAAACGGGTGTCGGTTGTCAGATTTATGGCCGGCCAATCAAGGATTTACTATAAAGATTCTTTCCCGGGAATCATCTTGGATCAGCTCGGATTTAAGTATCCGGAAAAACAGGAAAAACTGTTTAAGAAACAAGACGACAAATTTGTTTTTATGACAGAAAATAAAGAATCGATCCCTGAAATGGATGGGGATGTCCTCTTCTATTTCACATATAAACCTGCCGAAAGCAAAACAGAGGCCGAAACATGGCAAAACGATTGGACAAGCGATCCGCTTTGGAAAAAATTGAACGCTGTAAAAACCGGAAACGCCCACGAAGTCGATGATGCGATCTGGACGACGGCCGGCGGTGTCAAAGCAGCGTATCTGTTCCTTGATGACATCGAAAAATACTTTTTAAAATCGTAAGCAAAAAAGAGCATTTCCGCCGTTGGAAATGCTCTTTTGCTTATTTTCCGTGATAGATTCTTGACGTACCATCCGGCCATTTCACCCGCAGATGAAACCGGTCATATCGCTCATCAAGATTGAAAGCCTCGAGCACATTGCTGATCACGTCCTGCTTTGAATCGGATTTAGCGATCGAAAGTTCGCTTAAAACCATTTTCATTTCGTTTAAAGCTTCTTCCCCTTCGCGGTCCGCTCCGTTCAGGTGGTCTTTAATCGATGCTTTTTCCCGCTCCTGTTTGTCGTATACGGCTTCAAACGTATTGTGCTTTCCACGGCCATAGTTCACTTCCAATGCAAATGCGGCGTAAGGCACGCTTTCCACATCTGAAACAGGGGCGTTATCGGGAACGGCCTCCTTACCTTCAGCATGTTCTTCTGCTATTGAACGGCAGCCGGTCATCAGGATCATGACAAGAGCGATAACGGCCATCCGAAATAGGTTCATACCGTTCATCTCCTCTATGCACATTATCCTTAGCTATGTCCACTTTGCGGAAACTCATTCAATCTCTTAGCGGAAGCCTTTATATCATCGCTAACAATGCTTCTGCATCGCGGACAGCCGGCTGAATGGCCGCTTCCCAGAAATCCCGCTTCGTCAGATCGGCGCCGAGATGCTTCATCGCCAGTTCCTCAACAGACATGGAGGCTGTATCTTTTAAGAGCGCGATATATTTTTCTTCAAATGCCGCCCCCTCTTTCAGCGCTTGCGCGTAAATGCCAAGCGAAAACAAGTAACCGAACGTATAAGGAAAATTGTAGAACGGGACAGACGTAATATAAAAATGAAGCTTTGACGCCCAAAAGTATGGATGATACTCGCCAAGCGCTCCGCAAAACGCTTCTTTCTGAGCTTCTTCCATCAGCTCGTTCAGCCTTCCGGCGGATACGACGCCGTTTTTTCGTTCATCGTAAAAGCGGGTTTCAAATAGGAATCTTGCGTGAATGTTCATAAAAAAGGCGACGCTTCGCTGAACCTTATCTTCCAGAAGGACGAGTTTTTCTTCGTCTGAACCGGCTTGTTTTAATGCCGCATCAGCCACGATCATTTCTGCAAAAGTGGACGCGGTTTCCGCCACGTTCATTGCGTACGCCCTGTTCAGCGGCCTGACGTCCAGCATGGATTCCTGATGAAAGGCATGGCCAAGCTCATGCGCCAGCGTGGAAACGTTTGACTGGCTTCCTGCAAATGTCATAAATATTCTCGATTCCCCGCTGTCAGGAAAATTGGCGCAAAAGCCGCCCGGGCGTTTGCCTCCCCTGTCCTCAGCTTCAACCCATCTGTCTCTGAGCGCTTTTTCGGCAAAGGAGGAGAGCTTTTTTCCAAACGTTTTAAACTGCCCGGTAATAAAAGCGGCTGCCTCTTGATACGAATATTCCTTTGCCGCTGAACCGAGCGGCGCTTCGATGTCATACCAGCTCAGTTTATCCAGCCCGAGCACAGACGCCTTCCGGGAAAGATAGTCTGCAAACGGCTTTTTATGATCAATGATGACCTGCCACATGACATCAAGGGTTTCCTGCTTCATGCGGTTGATGTTCAGCGGTTCTTTCAATACATTGTCCCAGCCTCTTGCCTCATAGACGTTCAGTCTGAAACCGGCGAGGTGGTTCAGCGTGCTGCTGAGCAAATCAGCGTGCTGTTCCCAGCCGTGGTCCAAATTTTCCGATACGGTGCGGCGGATCTTTCTGTCAGGTTTAGATGTCAGGTTCTGCGCTTGTCCGACAGACAGAATTTTCGTCTCGCCATCTTCTTCATACGGAATTTGAATTTGGTCGACGATGCTGTCGTACATATCGCCCCAGGCATGATATCCGTCAACAGACAAGCCTTGAATCAATGTTTCCTGTTCGGAACTAAGCTTTTCCGTTACCCGCTCCCTTCTCTCATTCAAAATATAAGCGATATCTGAAAGGCCTTCATCTTGTAGAAGCGCTTCCCATTCTTCATTTGGGACAACGGCAAATTTGCTGTCAAGCGCGACCAGCGCCTTCTGCGCATCGGCAGCGAGCTGGGTGACTTCAAAATTAAGGGCATTCGCCTTTAAATCCGCGGTGTCCTGGGCTTGGAGACATCCGACAAAAGCGTCTGCTTCGCGGATTTTAACATCAATTGTTTCAAAAAGCGCCAAGGTTTCTTTCAATTCATCAAGGCTGCTTTTTGAAACGGTAAGAGCCTCGGCAGAGCGTTTAAAAGTTGAAAGCAGTGCTTTAATCTCATTTAAATATTGACGGTACTCGGCGGAGCCGCTCCCGCCTTTAAAGAAAACCTCGAGATCCCACGTATCTTTAAGTTGATGAAATGTCATTATTCCCGTCCCCTTTCATTGGCTTGTTTCCATTATAAGATAAATTTGCCTTTTCAGGGCAAATAAAAACGGCCGGCTTGTGAGCCGGCGCGCCTCTTCCCTGATCATATTACAGCTGCCTCATCCGTTTGACCGCATAGCTGGCCGTCAATAAACCGATTAGGCCGAACACAAATAAAAACAATCCGCCTTTACTTTGCGGCTGGCCTTGAACACCATCTGTGCCGCTTGCTATTTTTGCGCTGAAAGGTTCTGCGATTTGCAAAGCCTGAAGCAGCCTGCCGTCCTCCCCTTTAATGTTCAGGATTCCGTCGCTGTCTACATTTTCACTCAGGGCTTCGCCTTTCTTTTTCGTCACGTATAAAGGGTTTTTCAGCTCATGGCTCGTCCCGTTCTGGTCGGTAAACGCCTCTCCCTTTTTGAGTTCTTGTGTCTCATAATTGTGAAATCCTTCATCCAGAAGCGTTTTTGTATCGCTGTACATCATTTTCTTGCTATCGACCTTCATGACGACGGCGATTAAATCAAGGCTGCCCCGCGTTGCCGTCGTGACAAGGGTATGCTTTGATTCATCCACAAATCCTGTTTTGCCGCCGGTTATTCCTTTGTAAGGAATCTCACCCGTCAGCATTCGGTGATGGTTTTTCAGCGTCGTGTCCCACGTCTGTCCGTGCCAAGCCGTTTGTTTTTCCGAAAAAAGCGCTCGAAACGTTTTGTTTTTCATGGCGTACTCGGTAATTCTCGCCATGTCGGCGGACGTCGTATAATGATTTTTGTCAAACAGTCCGTGAGGATTCACAAAATGAGTGTCATGCACTCCGGCATGCTCTGCAATAAACGCGTTCACATCATCCGCAAACTGTTTCACGCTTCCGCTGAGATGTTCGGCGATCGCCGTTCCTGCGTCATTTCCCGAATTCATCAAGAGCCCTTGGAGCAGCCGTTTTAATGGAACCGACTCCCCCGCTTCCAGATATACGCTTGATCCTTCCGTTTGAGCGGCATTTTTGCTGACTTTCACACGATCTTCTAAATTTCCGTTTTCTATTGCATAAATCGCCGTGGCAATTTTTGTAATGCTGGCCGGGTACATTTTTTTGCGGCTGTTTTTTTCATAGAGGACCTGCCCCGATTTCCCATCGATCAATATGGCGGAAACGCTTTTAATTTCCGGTTTGTTTTTTTCTCCTGCTTGAGCCGAGCTATGAAAAAGCAGCGTCAGACATAGTACAATAATGAACAGGAGGGATCGTTTAACATTCATCGTGTCACCCTGCCTTCTTTCTCTCTTGCGTTTTTTTATAAAAAATAGGTCTTTTAGCACTTTTTAAATTTTATCAATGATAAACTGCCGCTGACAAGCCTTTTTTTGTCAACAAGCCAAAATTTTGAATGGAGGAAACTCATTGAACAATAAAATCGCCATCGTAACAGGCGCGACGAGCGGATTTGGTTTATTGACCGCTTTAAAACTCGCCGGCACTCATTTCGTCAATCGCAACGGCGCGCCATCCAGAAAAAGCGGAAGCTTTGCGGAACCGCATAGCGGAGCTTTCAATCGATTCATCGATTGCCGTCGCTGAACTAGATGTCACAAACGAACAATCGATTTCATCATTTACCGAAGAGCTGAAACGGTACGGACAGATAGACGTTCTCGTCAATAATGCCGGAACAGCATACGGCGGATTTGCTGAAGATCTTTCTCTTGACGACTACAGAAAACAGTATGAGACAAATGTTTTCGGCCTGATGGCGGTAACGAAAGCGATCCTTCCTTATATGAAGAAACACAGCGGCGCCAAAATCATTAATTTGAGCAGCATCAGCGGGCGGATCGCTTTCCCCGCTTTCTCGGCATATGCTTCATCAAAGCATGCGGTTGAAGGCTTTTCAGAAAGCCTCCGCCTCGAACTCCGCCCATTCGGGATCGATGTGGCCGTCGTCCAGCCGGGATCGTATCAGACGGCGATTTGGGAGACATCGTTTGCCGCCCAGGTCACTGCACCTGAAGCCAAATCACGGTACAGTACATATTTTGAGCGGATCTCCGCCTATATTGCGGCTAGTCGCAAACATTACGGAAACCCTGATGATGTGGCTGAACTGATCTGCCGCCTCGCGGTAAAAAAGCGGCTGAACAGACTGCGCTATCCGATCGGCAGGGGCGTCCCCCTCCTGATCCTCCTCCACAACGTCCTGCCATGGCGGATTTGGGAACGCGCGGTCATAAAAAATTTGTTTAAATAAGGTTATTTAAAATAATTATAATTTAGTATTGATTTTAATTTTATATTTGTTATAATATAATTAACAAATGAAAAACACGAGGAGGAAATATCACATGATCTCTCAACAATTAAAACAGCAAAATCCTGTACTTGAAAACTCAATGAATACGAATTTGTCCAACTGGTTCATCCTCTACACAAAGCTTCACCGTTTTCACTGGTATGTAAAAGGGCCGCAGTTCTTTACCCTTCATGAAAAATTCGAAGAGCTTTACAACCATGCCGCAGAAACAGCAGATGTGGTCGCGGAACGTTTGCTGGCCATCGGCGGACAGCCGCTCGCCACAATGAAAGAATACCTTGACCACGGCACAATCGAGGAAAACGGATCCGAAAAAACGGCCGAAGAAATGGTTTCCGCGCTTGTCAGCGATTACCGTCAAATCCGCGATGAAATTCAGCATACCATAGAACTGGCGGAAGACAAATCAGACCATTCTACTGCTGACCTTTATATCGCCCTGACAGAGGAAATTGATAAGCAAATTTGGATGCTTTCTTCATTTTTGGACAAGTAATATGAAAAAGCCATGGCAGACGCCATGGCTTCAGATTGTTGACAAAATCCCAAAACTAAAAGCCGTTTTGGGATTTTGTCATACTTTCAGCGTGACCCTCAACCCTTGCAGTCTAGGAAAGCCGAGCATCGGAAGCTGACTTTCACAGGATGTGATGACGGCGGCGTTTAGGCAGGACGCCTAGGCGGTTAGCCGCCGATCCTTCCTCTATTCGTGAGCACCGACGCGCAGGCTTGACAACGAATGCGAGGGTTTGGCGACACGCTGAAAGCCATGGCAGACGCCATGGCTTTTATTTATGATTTGCTTTTCGCAAGCTTTGCTTTCATTGTTGTTTGCTTTCCGTTTCTCAGCACCTCAAATGTGACGGTATCTCCTGCTTTTGCTTCAGTATAAAGAATTTTTCTGAGATCTGAAGTGGTTTCGACGTTTTTGCCGTTCATTTTGGTGATGACGTCGCCGGCTTTCATACCCGCGTCTGCCGCAGGCGATTTCGGCGATACTTTATCGATGTACACGCCTTTATTAAGCTGGTCTCCGAATAGGCCGAGCGTATTTTGCTGGTACTGTTCAGGCACCTGCTGCATATCGATCATTTGCACGCCGAGGAAAGGCCGTTCCACTTTCCCTTTTTCCAAAAGCTCGTCAACGATCGGCTGAACATCGTTGCTCGGAATCGCGAAGCCAAGCGATTCAACACCGCTTTGGCTGATCTTCAGGCTGTTGATGCCGATGACCTGCCCGCTGCTGTTAATCAGAGGCCCGCCGCTGTTTCCAGGGTTGATCGCCGCATCTGTCTGAAGGACGTTCATATCCCAATTCCCTTCAGATGTTGAGACTTCAATCGTCCGGTTGACACCGCTGATGATGCCTTCTGTAACCGTTCTTGAAAATTGAAGGCCGAGAGGGTTCCCGATCGCAATTACTTTTTCGCCGGCGCGCAGTTTTGCGGAGTCTCCGAAACTTGCAACCTTATCAACGCCTTTGCTGCTGATCTCTAAAACAGCCAGATCAGTCAAAGCGTCGCTGCCGATAATCTTGGCATCCGCGGTCTTTCCGTTGTATAAGGAGATGGTCACCTTCGAGGCGCCTTCAACGACATGGTTGTTTGTGATAATGTAGGCCTTGCCGCCGTCTTTCTTAAAGATGACGCCTGATCCCGTGCCGCTCTCCTCCACGTCGTCTTCAGAGAAGCCGAAGCTCGTTTGAATATTTGAAACTCCGACGATCGCAGGCTCCAAATCTTCCACCATATCAGGTACGTTATCTGCGTTTGTGACAGGTTTTGTGGTGAAATTCTGCGACTGCTTTGGCTCTGTCTGTCCGGTTCCGGCAGTTTCGCTCGGATGATCGCCCGGCAGATACGGGGAGATTCCAAGCACCAAGCCGCCTCCGATGATCCCGCCCAAAATCGGGCTCAGCCACGAAGCCTTGCGCCGCTTTTCTTTTGCCGCTCTCGTTTCCCTGGCATCTTCCAGGGCTGCAGCGGTTTCTTTATTCGTAAGATCTGACTGATCGTCTGTATCCTTCTTTAAAATCAGCTCGGGCTCCTTTGCCGGCTGTTCTGACTGCTGCTCCTCAGAACCTGCCGTTTGCGGCGTCTGCGCTTCTTCGTGAAACTGCTCTTCATTTGCATGTTTTTGTTCGTCATCGCGTCTAAAATCCATAAGCGTACACTTCCTTTATTTTTCTTGTCTTCAACTATCGCAAATGGCATTAAAGCTTTAACATCCACAAAAAAAGAGACCCGGCCATCGTTCACTCTGTTTTCATTCCCTTTCTTCCCTGATGAATATGTTACGAAAACATTGTGGGATAAAAATGAAAAGAATATGTGAAATTATGAAAATTGACCAGACTTATGTTAAAACTAGTATAATGACGTAGAAAGGATGTGAACCGCCCTTGTCATACTCCATTTATCTAGTTGAAGATGAAGAGAATTTAAATGAATTGCTGACAAAATACTTAGAGAGTGAAGGCTGGCACGTCACTTCTTTTCTAAACGGTGAAAGCGCCAGGCAAAAAATAGGCCAGTCACCTCATTTATGGATTCTCGATATCATGTTACCAGATATCGACGGGTATACGCTAATAAAAGAAATAAAAAATCAAGATCCGGAAGTCCCCGTCATTTTTATTTCTGCGCGCGATGCCGACATTGACAGAGTGCTGGGGCTTGAACTGGGCAGCAGCGACTATATATCTAAGCCGTTTCTCCCCAGGGAGCTGATCATCCGCGTGCAAAAGCTGCTCAAGCTGATTTATAAAGAAGAACCGCCTGAGAAGAAAAAAGGAACGCCGGTTTCCTGCTATGAAGTCTATGAAGACTTGAGAGAAGTCTATGAAAATGGCAGCATGATCAATTTGACGTCAAAGGAATTTGATCTTCTGCTTCTATTTATAAACAACCAGGGCCGCGCCTTTTCAAGGGAGGATATTCTCACCAGCGTCTGGGGAGACGATTACTTCGGAACCGACCGCGTCGTCGACGATCTTGTCAGAAGGCTGCGCAAGAAAATGCCCGAACTGAAAGTGGAAACCATCTACGGGTTTGGCTACAGGATGTTGAAATCATGAAGAACAGGTCGCTCGCCTTTCAAATTTGGAGTGTCATTTGCGGCATCCTGTTAACGGTCTCGATTTTGCTGACGTTTCTATTCTCGACGACACTGCAGAACTTTTTCACTGATGAAATTTATACAAACATTGAAAAT
The DNA here is from genome assembly GCF_018333035.1 of Bacillus sp. J41TS8. Classification (NCBI taxonomy): domain Bacteria; kingdom Bacillati; phylum Bacillota; class Bacilli; order Caryophanales; family Bacillaceae; genus Bacillus; species Bacillus sp. J41TS8. The sequence goes on along the minus strand of NZ_BORF01000007.1, from coordinate 15,811 downwards.
GAGCAGCATGTTCTGACGGAATACGGATTTTCCGATTCACCGGAAAGAGGCTTCGGCGGAAGCAGCGGCTCGCGAAGCACAAACCGCCACGTTCAGCACGTCCTGCTGCCTGAGAAAGGAACCGTCTATCAGAGCCCGCAGATTCTCCCCGATTCATTTATCGAGAAGGTGCAGAAGCTCGGGAAAAGGCAGGACGAGTCATCGAAAAGGTATTCGGAGAATGTCAACGGAGAGCACGTTTTCTTTGTGCTCAAAAAAATCCAGACCCAGGACCAGACGTTTCTGTTGTTATCCTATGCGCTTGATTCATACAGGGACGATTTGTCTCATACGCTGTTTAAGCAGCTGCTGTTTATTTTGATCGTCGTCATTTTGCTGAGCTGGATTCCTTCTATTTGGCTGGCGAAATATTTATCAAGACCGCTCGTCACGCTTGAAAAGCACGTCAAACAAATCTCTAAACAGGATTGGGATGATCCCGTGATTGTCGACAGGGAAGACGAAATCGGCAAGCTGGGGCACACCATTGAAGACATGCGGCAAAAGCTCATCCAGAAAGATGAGACAGAACGCACGCTCCTGCAAAACATCTCCCACGACCTGAAAACGCCGGTCATGGTCATCCGCGGGTATACCCAGTCGATCAAAGACGGCATCTACCCTAAAGGAGATTTGGAAAACACGATTGAAGTCATTGAAGGCGAAGCTGAAAAACTTGAAAAGAAAATCAAGGATCTTCTTTATCTGACAAAGCTTGATTATTTGCTGAGACAAGAAAGACAGTACGGAACTTTTGATATACAAGAGGTCATTAAAGAAGTTGTTGAACGCTTGAGATGGTCCAAAAAAGAATTGAACTGGAAGATTGATCTTGAAGAGGAAACAATGTTGACGGGCGATCAAGAACAATGGAGCAAGCTGTTGGAAAACGTTCTTGAAAACCAGATCCGCTATGCGGAGACATTCATTGACATCAGCGTCAGGTCGACGAAAGAACATACGTTGATCACCATTAAAAATGACGGACCGCACATTGAAGAAGAGATGCTTTCCAGCCTGTATGAGCCTTTTAATAAAGGGAAGAAAGGCGAATTCGGCATTGGACTCAGCATCGTTAAACGAATCTTAACGCTCCACCATGCTGACATGACCATTCGGAATGATCAAACCGGTGTGTGCTACTCAATATCCGTTCCGAGAAATTAGACTGTAGACGCTGCAGTCTTTTTTCATATAAACGAATAGCCGTTGAAATCCCGGTAGCTCGGCTTCACTGTGTTTTTTGGCTTTTTCATCCATTTCTTTTCGCACAGGACATGCTTTGGATATTTAACTTTGTCCACCTTAATTCCCCTGCTGCGCAGGCGCCTGATCATGTCATCGATTTCTTTCATCAACCTTCACCCTTTCTCCGCAAATTTTGACCACTCGGTCACCTTACTTTATAATATAAATAATATCAAACAAAAAAACAAGTTACAATCTAGTTAAAAATATAACGGAGCAAAAAAAGTGACCCGCCAGTCACCCCGGTCCGCCGAAAGCCGCTTTTGGGTTCGATCTTTCAGGAAGGTGAAAGCTATGAAACAAAAAGAGAAAGTCATTATTGAAACAGCCATCAAACTTTTCGCTAAAAAAGGATACAGTTCTACTTCAGTTCAAGAGATTGCAAAAGAGTGCCAAATGTCAAAAGGCGCTTTCTACATTTATTTTAAATCAAAAGAAGCGCTCCTCCTTTCAGTCCTTCACTACTACTATGAAAGAATCTTTACCCGAATCCAGAAAATCAAAACGGAGCATGACCATCCGCGCGATGTGTACCGGATGCAGCTCGTCGTTTTTTTCGAAAACATTTTGGAGCATAAAGAGTTTATCACGATGCAGTTTAATGAGCGGTCGATGCCGATCAATGAAGAAATTGAGGCGTTTGCGAAAAAAATGCGGAGAACCACGCTCAGGCTGCACATCGAAAACATCCAGAACATTTACGGCAAAGACATTGAACCGTACAGCGCCGAACTGTGCTTTATGATCAACGGAATGAGCGATGTCTACCTTGAGCTGATGATTTTGCTGCACCATTCGTTCGACCTGCAGTCTCTCGCCGACCACATGCTGAACCGCCTCGACGATTTGGCGAAGGGGATGATCAAGCGCAATGACCAGCCGCTGATCCCATTCGAAAAAGCAGACGAGTGGTTCGGCCCATTTTACACATTTGATCCGCTGAAGGACGCCCTGCTCAATGAAATGCGCGTCAAAGCGAACAAGCAGTACAACGGCGCTCCTCCTGCAGACCTTGCCGAAAGCCTGGATATTCTGGAGAAAGAGCTTAGAAAAGAAAAACGCAAAAACGCCATTATCAAAGGCATGATAGCCAACTTGAAGGAATATCCCGCGATTCGAAAAGAAACGGACAAACTCGCCGAATTGCTCAAAAAAGACATGCACCATCCGCACGGATGATCCGCAAAACAAAACCGGCTGCAATGCATGCAGCCGGTTTGTTGATTATGCTTTCGGTTTCACCATTTCTTCAGGTTTAACAACTTCGTCGAACTGCTCCTCTGTCAAAAGGTTCAGCTTGAGAGCCGCTTCTTTCAGCGTCAGCCCCTCTTTATGAGCCAGCTTCGCGATTTTCGCAGCATTTTCGTATCCGATATGCGGGTTTAGAGCCGTAACCAGCATGAGAGAGTTGGTCAGGTTCTTCTCAATTGTTTCCCGATTAGGTTCGATTCCTACAGCACACTTGTCATGGAATGAATTCATGCCGTCGGCAAGAAGCTGAACGGATTGGAGGAAGTTGTAAATAATCACAGGTTTAAAGACGTTCAGTTCAAAGTTCCCCTGGCTCGCGGCAAAGCCGATCGTTGCGTCATTCCCCATGATCTGGGATGCGACCATTGTCAGCGCTTCGCTTTGCGTAGGGTTTACTTTTCCAGGCATGATCGAGCTTCCCGGCTCATTTTCCGGGATAAGCAGCTCGCCGATTCCGCAGCGAGGTCCGCTCGCAAGCCATCTGACATCATTGGCGATTTTCATGAGATCTGCCGCAAGCGCTTTAAGCGCCCCATGCACGTGTGTCAGTTCATCATGGCTTGTCAGCGCATGAAACTTATTAGGCGAGCTTTTGAATGTCTGCCCGGTCAGAGCGCTGATCTCTTCGGCAACGGTGCTGCCGAATTCAGGGTGGGCATTAATGCCTGTTCCGACGGCAGTTCCGCCGATGGCAAGATCGCGGATTTTTTCAGCAGCTTCAAGAATCATCTCTTTAGAGCGGTCCAGCATGTATACCCAGCCGCTGATTTCCTGTCCCAATGTCAGCGGTGTCGCATCCTGCAAATGAGTGCGGCCGATTTTGACAATGTCTTTGAAAGCTTCAGCTTTTTCATGCAGCGTGCTTCTCAACCGGTCAATCGCCGGAATCAGTTTATCGTGAATCGCGAGGACAGCTGCCACGTGCATAGCTGTCGGGAATGTGTCGTTAGAGCTTTGGCTGCGGTTGACATCATCATTCGGGTGGATTTTCAGGCTTGATCCTTTTTCCTGCAAATAAGCCGTTCCCCTGTTTGCCACAACTTCATTCATATTCATGTTGCTCTGTGTTCCGCTGCCGGTCTGCCAGACGACCAGCGGAAAATGGCTGTCATACTTTCCTTCTAAAATATCATCGCATACGGAAACAATCGCTTCCTTTTTTTCCGCCTCAAGATTTCCAAGCTTTTCATTGGCAATCGCAGCGCTTCTTTTCAAGATTGCAAACGCATACACAATTTCCTGCGGCATTTTCTCGGAACCGATTTTAAAGTTCTCCTTGCTTCTTTGGGTTTGGGCTCCCCAAAACTTATCCGCGGGAACCTTGACTTCACCCATCGTATCTTTTTCAATTCTGTAGTCCACTTTCTTATCCCTTCCTTCTCTAATTCTGCAATATTCTATATTTCGATAAAAATCGATAAAACCCTTCCATTTAAATTTTATCTTTATTTTAATTTTAGCTCAATATAAACCCGGGTATCTTTTGCATATTTATATTTCGGATTTGTTTTACCGTATTCTTTCGATACATATGAAACCTCATAATGCTTAGAAAAAGATTGAATAATGCGTTCAATCTCCTCCGGTTTCCCCGTAAGCCTGATTTGCGCCAACTTTCTCACTCCGTCTCTGTTCAATGAAAATTTCGCCAAACACTACTGTAACACAGTATATTGTTTTTTTAACAGGAAAAGATAACCTATACAACTCCAGAAACACCAGGGCAGGTGACGATCATGACTCAATCGGAATTCAAGGAACACATCCATGAAAATCTCGCAATGCTCCTTCCCCATCTCGAGCATAACGATGATCTGATTCAAAATAAAAAAATGCTGAAAAACGGAATCATTTTTTACTTTTTGTACTTTAAAGATTTGAATGATGATAAGAAAATCCAAAAAGCGGCGAAATTGCTGGTCTCGGATGACAGCTCTTATTCACTGGAGGATGTCCGTCTCCGTTTAAATAAGCTGAATGCGGAACCCGTTACAAAAGAAAAAGACGCCATCAACGCGATATTCAAAGGAAAGTGCCTGCTCTTGATCAATGGCATGAATGTTATTTTTGCGCTGCCAACATCTGAGAAAAAGAAAAGAAGTCTTGGAGTCGTAGATACGGAAAACGTCGTCAGAGGCCCGAAAATCGGCTTTATCGAGGATGTCGATACAAATGTGGCCCTGGTCAGGCAGCGTGTCCCGGATCAAGAACTGACCGTGGAAAAAATCCCGCTCGGCAAGAGCAAGTTTAAAGACGCGACCATTCTCTATATCCAGGGCAAAGCGGACGATTCGATCATCAAAGATCTTAAAAAGCGCCTGAAAAAAGTTCAGCTGGATGATATTCAAGATACCGGCGTTCTTGAAGAATTAATCGAAGATAATAAGTACTCGCCGTTTCCGCAGATCCAGAATACCGAAAGACCTGACAAGGTTTCTTCAGCGCTGTTTAATGGACGGATCGCAATTTTTGTTGATTACTCGCCATTTGCCCTGATCGTGCCGGCTTCTTTCGGAATGGTGATGCAGTCCCCGGACGATTTTTACGAAAGATGGATCGCCACGACCTTGATCAGATTTCTTCGGTTCAGTTCGATTTTCATCACCCTGTTCCTATCGGCGTTTTATATTTCGCTTGTATCTTTTCATCAAGGCATGCTGCCGACGGCTCTCGCTGTTACGATTGCGAGCACGCGCGAAAATGTGCCGTTTCCGCCGCTCCTTGAAGCGCTGATTATGGAAGTGACGATCGAGCTCTTACGGGAAGCGGGACTGCGGCTTCCCAATCCGCTAGGCCAGACGATCGGCCTCGTGGGAGGCGTCGTCATCGGCCAGGCGGCGGTCGAAGCAAATATCGTCAGCTCTGTGATGGTGATCATCGTCAGCATTATCGCCCTTGCTTCATTTACTGTGCCGCAGTACGGCATGGGCCTGTCGTTTCGCGTGCTTCGTTTTATTTCCATGGTGGCTGCAGCCGTGTTCGGGCTTTACGGGATCATATTGTGCATGCTCGCCATCTTCACCCATTTGGTCAGGCAAAGAAGCTTCGGCATCCCGTATTTTAACCCGAACCATTTTTTCAGCTTAAAACATACGGATGAAGCCATTATTCGTCTGCCAACAAAAGCTCGGGAGGTGAACCGTAAAAATGGATCCAAAAAATCAGCACGATCGGATTAGCACGTATGAAGCCGCTTCGATCATAACCAGCACAATGCTCGGCGCAGGCCTGCTGACGCTGCCCAGGGCGCTGACGCAAAAAACGCTGTCGCCGGACGGATGGATCGTATTAATCTTTGAGGGGCTTGTCTTTTTTCTCATTATCTACATCAATGCAAAAATCGTTAAAAAACACAACGTCCTGTCTTTTTTTGATTACACAAGAGAAGGCTGCGGCTTTATAATCGGGAATATTCTCAACCTGTTAATCGTTTTATACTTCATGGGCGTGGCCAGCTTTGAAGCCAGGGCGATGGCTGAAATGGCAAAGTTTTTCCTTCTTCAGTTCACGCCGATGAGCGTGACGATTTTCGCTTTTATCGTCTGTGCAATTTATTTGGTTGTCGGGGGTATCAGCGATATGTCAAAGATATTCCCGTTCTTCCTGTCCGTTACCATTGTCATTCTTCTGATCGTCTGCGGACTGAGCCTGAATATGTTTCAGCTGAACCATTTGCGGCCGGTTCTCGGCCTTGGTTTGGAGCCGGTCAGCAGAGCTTTGACGGTCGTTTCCATTTCATTTTTAGGGGTGGAGCTGATGATGTTTCTGCCGAAATACGTCAAAAACAAAGAAAAGCTTTTTAAGGCATCGGCGATTGGATTTGGGATACCGCTCTTCTTATATATCCTCACCTTTGCGGTCGTTGTCGGGGCGCTGACCGCGACTGAGGTCATGACGTTGACATGGCCGACGATCTCGTTGTTTCAGTCTTTTGAGATAAGAGGGATTTTCATCGAAAGGTTCGAATCGTTTTTGCTCGTCATTTGGACGATCCAGTTTTTCACAACGTTTGTCGTCTATACGTACTTTGCCGCTTCAGGACTTGAAAACGTATTCGGATGGCCTGTGAAAAAAAACGTCCTCTTCATCGGCGTTGTCATCTATCTAGCATCCCTTGTCCCGCGGGACGCCAACCAGGTCAGCGCCTTCAGCGACTACCTTGGATATATCTTTATCGTTGTCTTCTGTGCACTTCCGCTTATGATCTTTTTGCTCGTGTCCATCAAAAGGAGGTTTACTTCTTCATGAAAAAAAAGGGAATGTTAGCAGCCCTTTCTCTGCTTCTCCTTTTAACAGGCTGCTGGGACAGCAGGCAGATCGAAAAGCTTAGCATCGCCATCGGCCTTGCCCTCGATAAAGGTGAAGATGATAAAAAGGTGAAATTGACGTATCAGTTTCTCGTTCCTAAAAAGATCGGACAAGACGGCAGCGCTCAGGATCCGTCTAAAGTGGTGTCCACCTCCGGAAACACGGTCCATCAAACCATCCGTTCCACCGCTTTGAAAAATTTCCCGGTATTCTCGCAGCATCTGCAAGTCCTGATTTTCTCAGAGGAGCTTGTATCCGATATTTCTCTGGAAGCATTGATCAATCAATTTATTAGGGACAACAGCATCAGAAGGAGCAGCGAGGTCTATATGACGCCCGGAGCTGCCGACAGCATACTGAAGGTTGATGGTGCAAGTGACCCTGCGTCCGACGTGATCCACAGCATCTCTGAAAACAGAGCTTCGACGATCAAGCTGCTCAAGCCCGTCACATTGAACGATATTTCGATTAAAATGCAGTCTGATTTATCTTATATCATGCCGAAGGTTGCGATCGAAAAAGGACAGCTTCAGCTTGAAGGCGGCGCCGTGATCAAAAACAACAAATACCATGCAAACCTTTCGCCGTCTCAGATCGAAGCGCTGAATTTATTAACTGGCAATGTCATCGGCGGAGTGATCGACTCAAGGCATGATGGACATTTGTTCTCGTATGAAGTGTTTTCGATGACCCACCGCGTGCGGGCGATGAGGCAGAACGGAAAGTACAAATTCGTCGTAAATGCCAATATTAAAGGAAGGCTGTCAGAGGACTGGTATCTTGGAGAGGATTCTTTTAATGACCAATATATAAAAAACATAGAGAAATCGGTTCAAAAAGACATCAAAAAGCGGGTTGAGCAGCTGATCCATGTCCTGCAGCACGATATCAAAACGGACGTCACCGATTTTTCCGACAATGCGCGGATCAATTTTCCGAAGGAGTGGGAAAAAGACAGATTCAATTGGGACAAACACTTCAGCGAAGCCTATATCGACTATCATATTAAAGCGACGATTCAGGACTTTGGAACAAAAGGTGCGACAAAAAGCAGATAGCGCCCCGTTTTTCTGATAGAATGTGTTTGAAAGGGTGATGAGCTTGAAGCGGATATTGCACATGACAGGCATTTTTTTGATTGCAGCGGCAGTCATTCTGTCCGGATTCATTATCAGTGATGTCGCCTATGATCCGTTTATGGAGGATTCGCAGTCGATGCTTTTCTTCACGATCGGCACATACCTCACCACTCCGTTTTTTTGCTTCATCGGCGGATTCATTTTGCTAGGCATCGGCAAGTTGATCGACTTGCAGGAGAAACACAATGCCATAGTGGCCGAGCGGCTCGACATCATTTGCCAAAACGGTACAGCGGGCGAACATGCACGCGAAGAAAACGAGGCCGCCCAACTTACCGCCCGCACGGTTGAAACAGATTCATTCACTCTTCCTGCAGCCGAGGATCGAAAATATTGGAACGGCTGAAAAACGGCTTTCTTGAGAAAGCTGTTTTTTGTTTGATCAGTCGACAAGTTTGTTTCGGTGGGCGTAGATTGCGGCTTGTGTCCGGTCGTCGACTTCAAGCTTGGAAAGGATGTTCGTCACATGCGTTTTAACTGTTTTAATGGTGATATATAATTCTTCGGCAATACCTTTGTTTGTCTTGCCCTCTGCTACAAGTTTGAGGATTTCCAATTCTCTTGCCGTCAGCGATTGATGAAGGGGCTGTTCGCCGGCTGAATGTCTCAGCTTGGACAACACTTTTCCTGCGACTTTGGCTTCAAGCTTTGGTTCTCCGACGCTCGCAGCCCTGATCGCATCGGCGATTTCACTCGCTTTCGACGTTTTCAGCAAATAGCTGAGCGCTCCGGCTTCGATGACCGGATAGACCTTGTCATCATCAACGAAGCTCGTCAGAACGATGATTTTCGGATCGGCAAGCTGCCGGCAAATTTCTTTCGTGGCCTCAATTCCGTCCATCCCTTCCATCACAAGATCCATCAAAATCACGTCGGGTTTGGTTTCAAGCGCCAATTCAACGCCGCGCTTTCCGTCTGATGCCTCCCCAATCACTTCAATATCAGGCTGGGATTCCAGGAAAGCGGCCAGCCCCATTCTCACCATTTCATGATCATCAATTAACAATACTCGAATCACCTTTTAAGCCTCTCCTTTTTGTTGTTCAAAAATCGGAACCTTTACATCAACCTGTGTTCCTTTTCCCGTAAATGAAATGATTTCTGCCACTCCGCCGACTTCGCTGGCTCTTTCCTTGATCGAGTTCAGCCCGTACGAAGATGTTTTGACGGCATCCATCTTAAATCCTTCGCCATTGTCAATGACTTTCAACTGGAGCTGTTTGTTCCTGAGCAGCAGTCTGACGGTGACTTTTGTCGCTTTTGAATGCCGGAACACGTTTGAGAGCGCTTCTTGAACGATCCTGAACAGGTGGTCTTCCACACCTTTCGGAAGTTTGCCCGCATCCTCAATCTCCCAATCGATGTCGATCGACTGTTTCGCTTTAAATTCTTTCAAAAGGTCTGCAAGCCCTTCTTGTAGACCTTTCCCTTCAAGCGTAACAGGTCGCAAATGCAAAAGGAGCGCCCTCATTTCATTCTGGGCATCGGCCGCCATTTTTTCGACCATTTTCAGCCTTTGAGCGAGCTTTTCATCAGCCGCAGCATCGATTCCCTCCAAAACAGCTGAAGTCATCATGGAAATCGCAAACAGCTGCTGGCTCACCGCATCATGCAATTCGCGCGCAAGACGCTGCCGCTCTTCGGAGATCACCGATTTTTTCATTTGATCCTGCCATTCCGCTCTCTCATTGGACAGCTTTTGCAAAGAGGCAACCTGTCTTTCGATCCGTTCGGCCATCTCATTGAGCTGGTCGGCGGCCAGCCCGATCTCATCGTCTCCAAGCGATGGAATCCGGTAGGCAAAGTTGCCGTTTTCGTACTTTAGAATAGACTCGATCAGCTTTTCAAGCCGTTTTTTCAGCTGATTGCCGAACATATAGCCTGAGCCGAACCCGACAGCTGCGCTGATCAATGCGAGAAGCGCGATAAACGGAATCCCGAACCACCTGGAAACGATGAGCACCCTCGGATCCAGCTGGTAATAAAACAGCATAAAGCCCAATACAGCAAGAAAAATCGTAAAGCTGACACCAAGGGATAAGCGGACGGCGCGCCATTGAATGTTTGCAAGTCTGTTCGTTCTCATATGAACCGCACATCCACATCGCCGATAAACAGCGAAATCGAAATTTTGACCCGTCGTGCCGACTGCTCGTAATTCTCTGTCTCGGAATAGATTTGATTGCCGATGCCGCTTTTTCGGCCGCCGATGACGTCAATGTCTCCAACGAATGCAGAAGAGCTGATGGACACCTCAAGATCGGACGGAATGTAAATATCGACATCTCCGATCAACCCCGTAATGACGATGGTGTTTTCGCCCTCTGAAATAATCGCCTTTGACAAATCGATTTTCACGTCACCGATAAACCCGGAGATATTCAAGTCATTTAAGTCAAAAGGTGTTTTCATCAATTTTACATCACCGAAAAAGAAGCTGCGCTGGCCAGGGCTGTTCTTCTCCTGAAGCGGCTTGAAATCCGCCTTTTCCTTTCCCCTGTCTTTCGGCTTATGGCGGTCAAATACCGGCTGATTTGTCACCAGCCGGTACCCCGCATAAATTAAGAAAGCGGCAAAGAAAAAGCCGAACAGGCTGAATGTAATGCTGAAGATGTCTTTCAGCAGCAGAAAGCCTGCAAAAATATACATGACAGACCCGAGCCAGCGGCGGGAATATTTGTGGAGAAAATACCCGGCAAAAAGAAAAGCGAGCGGCCAGAATAACGCGTCTCCAAGCCCGCTGTTTTGCAAAAATATGCTGATTCCGAAGAGTACGATGATCAGTCCGATCAGCTGGTTTTTTGTAAGACGCATGCTGACTCGAGCCCCCTTTCTTCTTGTCGATTACTCAATTGAGACATTCCCGCTCGTAATTGAGATGTCGATTTTATTTTTTCCATTTCCTTTTTTTCCAGTCAGCGTCCGCTTCTCATTGGCGACTTGGTCAAATGAATAGGAATGACTGATGTTTCCGCTTGTCGACTCGGCTTCAAGACTGATGTCGGCATCATCGGGCAGGCTGAGCTTGGTGTTTCCGGATGTCTGTTTGATGCTCAGAGAATCGTTGATCTCTGTAAAGGAAGCGCGCAAATTGCCCGAAGTCTGTTTGATGCTGAGTTTGCCGGTGACATTTTCAAGTTTTGTATTACCGGATGTGGAGCGGATATCAGCAGCTGCCGTTTGAACGTTTTCCAGCCTGACCGATCCTGACGTCCCTTTTACAGAAAGGTCTTCCGCCTGAAGGTCATCGGCCTTGAGGCTGCCGCTTCCCGACTTTAAGGCTACATTTCGCAAATGCAGACCGCCGCCGGACAGTTTGACATTTCCGCTTCCAGAAGAAATCGACAGATCATCTTTATATTCAGAAGGGATCTTGACAATCAGCTCATTTTTCTTCCAGAAAAACGGCCAAAAGCCTTTCGAATGAGCGGAAAGCTGAAGAGTACGCCCCTGTTCGGACGAATCAAGCCGGACGTTTTTTCCTGAAATCTCGGCTTTTATATCATCGCGGTTTTCAGCTTGAATGTTGACTGTTATACTCTTTGCATCAATGTCAATTTTATCGATGTCTTCCGCCTGTGCATGATATGTGCGGGCTGACTCTTCATCGAAGCCGAAGAAAGAAAAGCCTTCACGCCCATTAAACATCATGCCTGCAAGGATGAGAATGCCGGCGATGATCAGCAGTTTTCCAACCGTTTTTTTCATTTAGAAAACCCTTTCGGCTAGTAAGTGTATGCTCCTTATTATAAGGAAAATGGTCTTTGAAAGAAATCAAAAATTGCATAAGGGGCTGTGAGAGCCCCTATTCGTTTATGCATTTCCCGCAGGTGTCTGCTTTTCCAAGCCTGTCTTTTTAGCCCTCATTTTTTCCAGCTCTTCTTCCACTTCTTTTGCATATTCAAGGCGGCCGAATGGGCTGCTTGATGAAGCTGATAATTCAGCATAGCTGTTCACCCTTGTTTCCATCTCTTCAATCCGGTTTTCCATTCTCATAAATTCCCGGTAGGCGCTTTCGCTGTCGATTTTATTAAATGATGCATTCATATGTTCTTTCGCTTTCACCGCGTTTGCCCTGGCGATCAGCGCATGCTTTCGGTCTTTGATATCGCGCAGTTTAACCTCAAGTGTCTCCAGCTGTTCCTTTAATTCAGCAAGCTGCTTTTTCGCGTGCTGGTGAGCGTCCTTGTATTCAGCAGCTTTTTCTTCAAAATACTTCATTTCTGAGAGCGCCTTTTTAGCAAGTTCTTCTTCACCCGCATCAAAAGCGAGCTGAGCCTGGTTTCTTCGCTTGACAGCAAGCTTTTCGGCTTCTTCCACTTTTCCTTTAAAACTATGTTCAATTGTCTGCTGCTTGACGATGGTATGCTTCGCCTTGGCGATATCGCTTTCCATGTCGCGTACGTATTGATTCAGCATCACCCGTGGGTTCTCCAGTTTATCCAATCCTTCATTTACTGATGCGACAAACATGTCTCTGATTCTTTTTAAAGCCATGATCTCGTCCTCCCAAAATATTATTTATTCTTTTTCAAAAAGTCTTCCCACTCTGCATCAAAGCCTGTGTCATATGAAGCTGCGGAAGGCTCCGTTTTCTCTGAATAAAGGATGTCATCCTGTTTGTCATCTTGCTTCATCATTTTCCATCCGAAATAAACCATCGCTGCAGCAACCGCGATGCCGATCAGAAACGGCAATGACCCTCCCAAAAACATGATGCCGAAGATCGCGGCCAGTACCGCGGCAAACTGGCGTCCTTCCTTCCATTTTTTCACGGAATAGAATAGAAGCAATGCTCCAATAGCACCTGTAACCAATCCGCCGAAATGGCCTCCGCCGAAGAACAGGGAGACGCCAAAAAGGATTAGAAAAAAGCCGATGATGGACTTCCCATTTATATTCATATTTGCTCCTCCTTTCTCGTTCATGTCTTTACTATAGTCAATTTCAGGCTTCGACAAAACGAGTCACAGATTGATTTTGCCGTACGACCAGGGTCGTATGGCACATCGGACCCGCTCGCATAAAAAGACCGCTCATCTCAGCGAGAGAGCGGTCTTTCTGCAGGTTGCCTTGCTATGATTCAACTTTAGGATTCCAGCCGTCCAATACGTTTTCAATTGTCCATTTCTCAGCCTCATGATCGGCAAGCTGCCTTCGGGCCTCATGCGAAATCGCACCCGGACCCGTATTCCCGTATTCGTACAATCTGGCATCGGCCGCAGAAAAGCCCGACATATCCGTCCATCCTTCAGGCTTGATGTGTGCGCCTAAATCGCAGCGGTGATATAGCACACTGGCGATGGCGTCGGGGTCTCCTCCCGGATGCCATGGGCGCCCGAGGTATACCGTTCCATCTGCGGCATCGCTTGTCACTCTGCAGTTTGTTATCAATAAACCGAACGGCTTTGCGATATGCGTGCTCGCAGCTGTCACATAACCGTTGTTTGTAGCGGACCCGCGGTCAGCGCTATGGATCTGGCACTCTTCAAACACAGCTCTTGCTCCTCCGAAAATGAAATCGACATCGCCTTCTATATAGCATTGATAAAAATATTGTGTACCGTCATTGACAAACAGTGTATCTTGTCTGCCTATAAACCTGACATATTTGAACGTCATCCTGTTTCCTTTCGCATAAACCGCCACCGCTTGCGTATCGGTCGTGTCGACTTTCGTGCGGTCGAACGAGTTTTCAAACGTCAAATTTTCGGCTTCAACATGATCCGCATAAATAAACACGCTTGAACTTCCGGTCGTGCCGTATTTCCCTCCTCCTTCCTTTTCTTTTCCGGCATAGTTGTCATACGTAATCACAGTCTCGTAACGATTTTCGCCGATCAGCTTCACAAACGGCTTTGTAGCCGGAATATGAACGACTTCTTTGTAAACTCCTTTTTTAATGAATATCACTTTCTGTTCCCGACTGTACTCAGGCAAAGCATCGATCGCCTCTTGAACGGTTTGAAATTCGCCGTCTCCATCCTTCGAAACCGTCAGCCGTATAGCAGCTGCCTCCCGATTAACCACTTGAACACTCCCTCTCTTTGAAAACGCTTACTTAAAGTTTACGACAAAAAGCCGTTTTCCCCTGCCGGAAAACGGCTTGATTTGATCAATCGGCCCATTTCTGTTAGATAACGATTGGCGGATGGCTCATTCATGATTTTTTCTTTGTCCGGAATACATCAGCGCTTCGTTCATATTCGACATCCACTTCCCCGAGACGGTGATTGACAATGCGCGCCGCCGCAAATAAATAATCGGACAGCCGGTTGACGTATGGCAGCGCAAGCGGCGGAATGTCTTCTTCTTTGGCCAAAGCGACAATCTTTCGTTCAGCTCTTCTGATGACCGTTCTCGCCGCATGCAAAAATGATGCCGTTTCTGTTCCGCCCGGAAGAATAAACTTGGTCAGCCGCGGCGCTTCCTCGACATAGGCATCAATTCGTTCTTCAAGCATGGTGATTGATTCAGTCTTGAGCTTGCCTTCTTCCTGAACATTGACATACGCCAAATCAGTGCCGCAGTCGAACAGCTCATGCTGGATGGCGGTCAACTCTGACAGAACATCTTGAAACAGCGCTTCTTCTGCTTTTAAATAAGACTGAGCCAGCCCGATGAAACTGTTTGCTTCATCCAATGTGCCGTACGCTTCCACTCTAAGATGATCTTTATCCGCCTTTCCGCCAATTAAACTCGTTTTTCCCTTATCGCCTGTTTTTGTGTATAGTTTCATTTCATTCTCCCTTCTTTATTACTTGTTTCTATAGTATACCCTGTTTCTAACTACTGCAGGAATTGTTCCATTATGAAACAAAAAAACGAATAGCAATCATCAAAATAAAGTTTTGTTGAATAAAGAAACACTCAATTTTATAATAGACATGAAAACGGTTTTATTCAAAGACAGGTGGGATGAGGATGGAATTGAATCAGCAAACGGCGATTATTACCGGTGCAAGCCGCGGCATCGGCAAAGCTGTTGCAGAGACGCTTGCGGATAAAGGGGCAAATGTCGTCATCAACGGGACAAACGAAGAATTGCTCAAGTCCCTGTGCACACAATTGAATACTGAGAGAAAGCGCGCTTCTTATGTTGCAGGTGATGCCAGTTTGCCAGAAACAGCCTCGCTTCTCATAGCTGAAGCAAAACAGCAGTTTGGGCGGATCGATATTTTGGTCAACAATGCGGGCATTAATTTGCGGAAAACGACCATTGATACATCGCTTGAAGAGTGGAAAAGAGTGATAGATTTAAATTTAACCGGCACCTTTCTCATGTGTCAGGCTGTCATCCCGGAGATGATCATGCAGGGCGGCGGAAAAATTGTAAACATGAGCTCAACGACGAGCAAAACACCGCATCACAATGCCTCTCCTGCTTACGGTGCATCGAAAGCAGGCATCAACTATTTAACGATGCATTTGGCAAAGGAGCTCGCTGCACACCGCATTTATGTCAACGCCGTCTGCCCGGGACCGATTGAAACGGATATGAGCAAGCAGTGGAGCGAGGAGTATCGCGCAGCTGTCATGGAGCGGATTCCGCTGAAAATGATCGGCTCACCCGAGCATGTCGCAAACGTTGTCGCCTTCCTAGCCTCTGATCAATCTGATTTTATAACGGGCGAAACCATTAATATTAACGGCGGCACCTACATGAACTAAAAAGAAGAGCCTCCTTAACTGGAAGGCTCTCAGCTTGTAGAGAAACCTATGTTTTTCTACAAGCTTTTTTGTTTTAAATGGTTTTGATGTGTTTTGTCATCTTTATAAAAGAAATAGAAAAAGTCCTCCCACACCCCTAGCCTAGCTTCGCTAGG